>DAIUFH010000016.1:0-35428 GCA_036844705.1 Tissierella sp. | reverse complement strand
GAATGATATTATTGGAGCAAGTTTATAGGGCATGGAAGATTATGAAAGGTGAACCTTACCATAAATAATGGTGGTTTTTATGTGAAATCAAAAGCGTATATTTGATTTTAAATTGGAAATGTGAATTAAGCTGTTTGAGAAGTATTGCTTAAACTAGGTAGATAAAAGCAGTGTAGATTCCTAGAGGAATTTAATATTGTAGGTAAAATACAGAAATTACCTAATTATTATGATATAATTAATTAGTATAGTTTTTTTAAATCAGGAGGACACAATATGGATATATTTAATAATTTTGGTTTAATGGATAAAAATAAACTCTTAGAAATATTTGATTATCTAAATGAACGATTAAAAGAAAATCAATTGCAACTGGAGATAACAATCTACGGTGGTTCTATTATGACTATGGTTTATGATAATAGACCTGCTACTAAAGACATAGATTGTGTATTTAGTGAAACCAATTTTAAATTATTAGATAATATATTAGAACTTACTAAGTTTACTTTTAATCTTGCTGATGGATGGATAAATGAAGAAATTAGAGAACCATTAAGTTCCATTTTAAAAGAGGATAAAGAAACTTACAAGATATATTCTAACTTGAAAATATTGAAACCTAAAGCTGAGCAGTTGTTAGCTATGAAGATTCTAGCTGCTAGACCAGAGCCGGCTAAAGATTTTATAGATGCTTATATATTGTGTAAAGATTTAAGCATTACTACTAAGGATAAGTTGTTGAATATATGCTCAGAGTATATACCACTAACTCTTATAGGAGTAAGACAAATGAATTTCATTAAGTACCTAGGAGATGATTTAGGCTATGATTGGGAATAAATATTTGCAAGCATTATTTAATTATCCAGATGAAGATACAAGTTTAAACCAGCTGCTGGAATTATTAAAATACAAGGATATGAAGTTTATAAATAGTCTTAATGAACCCATAGATATAGATTTATGTACTGATGAGGAAATAAAATATTTAACTAAAGTATCAGCTTTAATAGATTATTGTTTACAAATTCATGATATTGAGGTTCCAGATTGGATTAGAGATCAGAAATTAAATTTTGATAAGCCGTATTATCACTCTAAAAGAATAAGTGATTTTGAAAAATTTAAATTACAATATACAAGTCCTTCACCTTTTAGAATAAGAAATGTTTATTTTGATTTAGAGGGGATAAAGAGGATTTAATAAAGATAACAAGAATATCTTACTAAAAGGTATTCTTGTTTTACTTCACCAAAGAAAACGGAAGAAACTGTGTGTTGGAAAAATATTTAGACAAAGAGGTTGAGAAAAATCTTGTGATGAACCAATGATTAGGCAAGAAAATAGAAGGAGGAAATTATGAGAATTATTATTTCACCTGCAAAGAAGATGAATGTAGATACAGACTCATTAAATTATTATCAACTTCCTCAATTTATAAAGAATACTGAAATGCTGATGAAGTATTTAAAAGGATTAAGTTATGAAGATGTAAAATTAATATGGAATTGTAGCGATAAAATAGCTACTCTAAATTATGAAAGAATAAAGAATATGGATTTATATAGTAATCTAACTCCAGCAATTCTTGCTTTTGAAGGTATTCAGTATCAGTATATGGCTCCAGGGGTATTTCAGATAGATGAATTTGCATATCTAGAAAAGCATCTACGTATTCTATCAGGATTTTATGGAATACTACGACCATTTGATGGGGTTGTTCTCTATAGACTGGAAATGCAGGCAAAGATAAACTATGATAATTTTAACTCACTTTATGACTTTTGGAATACCAAACTAGCAGAAGAACTTTTTTCAGAAAGTAATTGTATAGTAAACTTAGCATCTAAAGAATACAGTAAATGTATTTCAAATTATATAGATGATAGTATACAGTTTGTTACTTGTGTTTTTGGTGAGTTGGTAAGGAAAAAGGTTGTAGAAAAAGGAACCCTAGCAAAGATGGCAAGGGGAGAAATGGTAAGATTTATGGC
Source organism: Tissierella sp. (assembly GCA_036844705.1). GTDB lineage: Bacteria > Bacillota > Clostridia > Tissierellales > Tissierellaceae > DAIUFH01. Next base: position 33,430 of record DAIUFH010000016.1, on the reverse strand, counting down.
AGAAAAGAAGATTGAAAATGTAGAGGATATCAAAGACTTTAACAGACTAAATTATACTTTTGTAGACCATTTATCGGATGAAGACACATATATTTTTTTAAAGTAACTTTCGTTTGAATGAGATTATTTTTCGTGATACAATGAAGAAAATCATATAAGCGAGGTTATATTAATCATATCTATACAATGAATTTCATAAGAGTATATCCCCATTATATTACTAAAGCGGAGAAAAAGGACGAACAAAAACAGAGGTCGATGAAATCATACGTTGGATGACAGGATATAGCCAGGAAGAAGGAAGAGTTAGAAGCTCAACTGGAATAAATTAGCCACGATATTATAAAGCTTATTAAAAGGAGGATTTTTTATGTCTAATGGTTGTTTTAAAGTAAGAAGACCAGAAAATGAAGCTATTTTAACCTATAATGAAGATAGTTATGAAAGGGCTATTCTAGAATCAAAAATAGCTGAATTAAAACAGAAGCATTTAGAAATTCCTTTGATTATTGGGGGAAAAGAAATATACACAGGCAAGACTAAAAATTGTATCATTCCCCACAATAAAAACCATGTTCTTGCTACCTATCATATGGCAGGTGAAGAAGAAGTTAGGATGGCCATTGAAGCAGCACTGGAAGCAAAAAAAGAATGGGCTAAAATGCCATGGAACCATAGAGCTTCAATATTCTTAAAAGCTGCTGAACTATTATCAGGACCTTGGAGAGCTACCCTAAATGCAGCAACTATGCTTGGACAAAGCAAAACAGCTTATCAGGCCGAAATCGATTCAGCTTGTGAGTTTATAGATTTCCTCAGATTCAATGCATATTATATGTCAGAAATCTATAATGAACAAGTAATTTCTACAAATGAAAGCTGGAATAGGATAGAGTATAGACCTCTTGAAGGTTTTGTATTTGCAGTGACACCATTTAATTTTACGGCTATTGGTGGAAACTTATCAGTAGCACCCGCTTTAATGGGAAATACAGTTCTATGGAAACCATCAGGTTCATCTATATACTCCAATTTTTTCATTATGAAGTTACTACAAGAAGCAGGGTTACCTGATGGAGTGATAAATTTTATTCCAGGCTCGGGGGCATTAATTGGAGATATAGTTTTTAATAACGAATGGCTGGCAGGTGTGCATTTTACAGGTTCTACAGAGGTATTTAATGGAATGTGGAAAACTATTGGTGGAAACATTGATAAATACAGAACCTACCCTAGACTTGTAGGTGAAACAGGGGGAAAGGACTTTGTATTTGGCCACAAGACTGCAGATGTTAATAGGCTTGTTACAGCTTTAATTAGAGGTGCTTTTGAATATCAAGGGCAAAAGTGTTCTGCTGCTTCTAGGGCATATATACCTGAGAGTTTATGGTATAAGCTAAAAGGTAAATTGATACGTGAAATTGAGGCTATTAAAATAGGCGATGTAGAAGACTTCTCGAACTTTATGGGCGCTGTTATAGATAAAAAATCCTTTGACAAAATAGAAAAATATATTGATTATGCTCATAATTCTGATGAAGCTGAAATAATCATAGGTGGCCATTGTGATGATACTATAGGATATTTCATAGAGCCTACAATTATAGTTACTAAAAATCCGTTCTTTAAAACAATGACAGATGAGATTTTTGGACCAGTACTTACGGTATATGTGTATGAAGATGATAAATTTGAAGAGACCCTTAGAATTTGTAATGAATCTACCGTCTATGGATTGACTGGGTCAATATTTTCTCAAGATAGAAAAGCCATAGCCCATATGGAAAATGTGCTTGACTTTGCAGCCGGTAATTTATATATAAATGATAAACCTACAGGGGCAGTTGTAGGTCAGCAGCCATTTGGTGGGGGAAGGGCCTCAGGGACAAACGATAAGGCTGGAAGTAAATTAAATCTTCTTAGATGGGCAAGTCCTAGGGTAATAAAAGAAACTTTTGATGCTGCTAGCAGTTATAAATATTCATTCATGAAATAATAAGCTTTTATAACAAAAAACCTTAACAGAAATGTTGAGGTTTTTTTGTATATCCATCTTATTCAATTATTACATTATAAAGACAAATATATCATTTTCATTACAGTTTTGTAGATGAAGAATATTATAAATTAAAGTGTATTATTTATACTAGTAGGACTGTAAATTACTTATTAATTTAAGAAGGAGAGTGTTAAAAATGTTTATTGGGGCGAAGTGCAAAACAACTATAGCATATGTTCTAGTATTTTTATTCTTAGTTTCACTAATGATTTTCCCAGATTATAGTTATGGAAAGAAAGATATAAAATACTTGGTAGCAATAAAAACAACTAATGGTAAATACCTATGTGCAGAAGATGGTGGTGGTAGTGTAGTTAATGCTACTAGAGATAAAATCGGTAATTGGGAAACATTCGAAATTGTGAACTTAAGAAGAGGAAATATAGCATTAAAAAGTTACAATGGAGACTATGTTAGAGTAACAAAGGATGGAGAAGGTGTATATGCAGATAGTGACGATATAGGTAATAGAGAAACCTTCCAACTGAAACTATTAAAAAATAATAAAGTAGCTTTTAAAACACATGATAAAAAGTATATCTGTGCAGAAGATGGTGGTGGGGGAAAGGTAGTTGCAAATAGGGATAAGGTTGGATCATGGGAAACATTTGAGGTAGTAAAGGTTGAGCAAGGTAAATCGGATAAGTCTGTTTTAACGGCTAAATCTAGGGATAGAGGAATTGATTTTACTTGGACTAAACCAAACAATACAAAAAACATTATAGGATATAATTTATACAGAGGAACTGCTTCAGGGAAGCAATCAAATACACCGATTACAGACTTTCCAATAGAGGGTACATCCTATACAGACTATAATATAAATAGTAGTACCACTTATTATTATACATTGAAAGCTGTATATCGAGACAATTCATTAGGAACTTCATCTAATGAAGTATCGGTTAAAGCAGGTTCCAATACCACGAAAATTTTACTAGAAGTTGGCAGCAGGTATATGTATGTCAATGGAAAACGAATGGAAATAGATTCTGGGAAGAGTAGCAAAGTTGTCATTAAAAATGGTAGGACATTTCTTCCTATAAGAGCAGTTATTGAAGCTATGGGAGGAGATGTAGATTGGAGACAATCTGATAAGAGAGTTAGTATTTATGTAAAGAATAGTGAAATCAACTTATGGATTGGGAATAAAGATGCTAAAGTTAATGGTAAAAAGATGGAGACGGATGTAGCACCTTATATTTCAGATAGCGAAAGAACTATGCTCCCATTGAGATTTATTGCAGAAAATTTAGATTGTGAAGTAAATTGGGACGGATTAACAAAACAAGTAACTATTACAATAAAAAGGTAAGTTTTTAATATATCCATAGAGAATAAGTAGTCTGTCAAGTAAGTACTATATTTTACTTGACAGACTATTTATATGTTGTTACATTACAATGATATAATAAAGATAGTGAATTTAGACTAAGGAGAAAATAAATGAAGAAGACTATAGGCATACTTGCTCACGTAGATGCTGGAAAGACTACATTTTCAGAGCAGCTATTATATAATACAGGAAGCATTAAAAATCTAGGAAGGGTAGATCACCAAAATTCAACTCTTGATACTGATGAAATAGAAAAAAGAAGAGGAATCACAATTTTTTCAGATCAAGGTAATTTTACTTATAATGGAGATGTTTATTATCTTATAGATACACCTGGACATATGGATTTTTCGGCTGAGATGGAAAGAGCATTATCAATACTAGATTATGCAGTACTTTTAATTAGCGGAGGAGTAGGGGTACAAGCCCATACAATTATATTATTTAAGCTGTTGAAGTTATATAATATACCAACATTTATCTTTATAAATAAAGCTGATATGGATAGCTTTAATTTTGAAAGAATAATGGATGATATAAGAAATACGCTTACAGAGGATATATTATATATTTCATCCCTAGATAGTATTGAGAAAATGGATGAGCAGATAGTTGAATTTATTGCTGAGAATAATAGTGAATTTATGGAGGCTTATTTCGAAGGCTCTTATACTAAAAAGCAATTGTACGATACAATGGTTAACCTGATAAAGGATCAATCATTCATTCCCATAATGTATGGTTCAGCGTTAAAGGGTGAGGGAATTAATAACTTTCTAGAGGTATTTTCCTATTTAACACCAACAGACTATGACAATAATGTAAACTATCCATTTAAGGGTAGAGTTTATAAAATTAGACATGATGATAAAGGAAATATGATAAATTTTATAAAGGCTATTGAGGGAAAATTGCAGGTAAGAAGTGAATTTATTTTTGGAGATGATGATAATTCATATACAGAAAAGATTACAGAAATTCGATTATACAATGGGGTCAAATATGAGAATATAAATGAAGTCTCTGCTGGGGATGTATTTGCAGTTATGGGACTTAAATCCTCTAAAATTGGAATGGTTCTTGAAGTTGGCAAAGAAGTAGAGATTCAGGATGATATTCACTATTTAACTCCTGCCCTCCAGGCAAAGGTAAATATATTAGATGAAACTGACACAACTAAGTGTATAGAAAAATTAAGAATTTTAGAAAAGGAAGATCCAATGCTATCTGTAACATATGATACTGAAACGAATTCAATCCTAGTAAGTATTATGGGTAAAATACAGCTAGAGGTTTTTGAACATGTTATAAAGGAAAGATGTGGGATTGAGGTTTCATTTGAGAAGCCACAGGTACAGTACCGTGAAACTATTACTTCAACTGTTATTGGATTTGGACATTTTGAACCTTTAAGACATTATGCAGAAGTTCAATTAAGGCTTGAACCAGATTTACCTGGAACCGGAGTATCATTTTCAAGTGAATGTCATGTGGACACATTAGCTTTAAACTTTCAAAAATTAATACAGAGTCATGTATTTGAGAAGGTTCATAAAGGAGTACTAACGGGCTCTCCTATCACAGACGTAAAAATAGTATTGCAAAGTGGCAGGTCCCATCTAAAGCATACAGAAGGAGGAGATTTTAGAGAAGCCACCTATAGAGCCATTAGACAAGGAATTGAGAAGGCCGATTCTATCTTATTGGAGCCATTCTATAGATTTGAAATAAATATTGAAGAGGCATATTTTGGACGGATTATATCGGATATACAAAGACTAAGGGGAAGCTTTGAGACTCCGATACAGATTGGAAACAATGTAAATATAATTGGCAAAGGTCCTGTAGAGTCTTTTATGGATTATTCTATGGAATTAATTTCGTTTACTAAGGGGACAGGCAGCATTAGTCTAATATTTGATGGATATGATGTATGTGAAAACACAGAAGAAGTAATAGAAAGAATAAGTTATGACAAGGACAGAGATGTAAATAATCAATCTTCATCGGTTTTTTGCTCCAAGGGAGTTTCCTTTACAGTTCCCTGGGATGAGGCCGAAAAGTATATGCATACAATATAAAAGATAGTCCATAAGACTATCTTTAAGCTAAACATTCATTATTAGTTCATCTACTTTGACACCTAAAGCCTTTGCTATATATACAACTTTGCTAAAGGATGGATTTTTCTTGTCGCCTCTTTCCAGTTCTTCTAAATAGCTCTTTGAAATATTAGTGAACCTAGACAAATCCAAGGTTGTATAACCTTTCAATGTTCTTAACTCTCTAATCTTTAGACCATTTAACATAAGAATCCCCCTTTATGTAAATAAGTGTATATTAAATTATAGTGCCAAACCTTTGTTAATATATTTCTCTATTTATATAATAACACTTAAAAATAAGTTTATAAAGAAAAAAGTTTGTTATGTTGCAAACCTGGGACTGGAATTCTCGTTACTATTTACAGTAACTTTAAATTGTATAAAATCGAAAAAAGATAAAAAATACACACTCACGGTTTCGGAGATGAATAATTCTATAGCTCATTCCAGACAAAAATCCTACATCTTTCAATTCCCTTAGTGGTCTATCTTTAGGGACATGAAAGCTGCTTAACGGATTTTTATCTTCCATTCACTAAGAATTATAGTCACTCCTGCAAATGTTCCCTTAGTATTTTTACCATTTTTCTCTATCTGCTAACTGTGAATAGTAACGAATTCTCACTCTAGAGTTATAAAATTAGAAAAACTTCTAGAGTTAAAAAATTAAGAAAAAGGTATTGACAAACAAATAAAATCATATTATAGTTAAATACAATCAATTTTATATTTACTTATGAAGAGTTGTGGAGGGACTGGCCCGATGAAGCACGGCAACCTGAACATATTTGTTTAAGGTGCTAAATCCTGCAAACCAAGTTGTTTGAGAGATAAGAAACTAATGGTAAATAGTATGCCTGCTTTCTTATTTCTTGAAGGTAGGCTTTTTAAATTGTCTATCTAGTATTATTTAGGTAATATAAATTTGAAAAAAACCAAAATATTAATCTTATCGAGAGCGGCGGAGGAACTGGTCCTATGAAGCCCGGCAACCAGAATATTTATTATTCATGGTGCTAAATCCTGCAAACCAAAAAGGTTTGAGAGATAAGAAAGTATCATTAATTGTGTAACCTACTTTCTTATTATAAAAGATAGTAGGTTTTTTTATTTTATAGTTAATATTTTAGGAGGAGATATCATGACAAAAAGAAGAGATTTAATTGATCAAACCGTTGAAAGAAAGTTGACAACTTATCAGCAGATTGCACTAGAGATTCATAGCAAACCTGAAGTAAGCAATTATGAATTTTTTGCCAGTAAGGCTTTAACAGAACAACTTATTGAGGATGGTTTCGGAGTAAAACTTGATGTTGCAGGACACCGTACAGGATTTGATGCAAGATATAAAAGTAAAAAGGCAGGTCCTATTGTTGTATTTTTAGCTGAATACGATGCACTTCCAGGTATTGGTCATGCATGTGGACACAATCTATATGGCACTACCTCTGCCTTAGGTGCAGTTGCTCTCAAGGAAATAATTGATGAGGTGGGAGGTGAAACTAGGGTATATGGAACTCCTGGCGAAGAAGGAGGAGAAAATGGAAGTGCTAAAGGTAGCTTTGTACGTGAAGGATTTTTCGATGATGTTGATATTGCTTTAGGAGTTCATCCAAGTTGTGAGCATGGATTGACTAAATCGTCTCTGGCAAATGACCCTGTAGATGTTGAGTTTTTTGGGAAGTCGGCTCATGCCGCTGGTGCTCCTGAAAAAGGCATCAATGCTTTAGATGCTATTATACAGGTTTATAATGCAAGTAATGCCTTGAGACAGCATTTAACAGATGATGTAAGAATTCATGGGGTAATTACAAATGGAGGTGCTGCGGCAAATGTTGTTCCTGATTATGCCAGTGCTAGATTTTACCTTAGAGCAAAGTCTAGACCTATTTTAAGAGATCTATATGCAAAGTTTGAAAAGATCGTTGAAGGTGCGGCACTTCAAACAGGAGCAGAGTACAAGTTTGGATTGTTTCAAAATAGTGTAGACAATATTGTACCTACACCACTCTTCGATGAAATTTATGAAAAGCATTTAAATAGATATGAAGAATTCATCACAGAAGAGAAAGGGAAAAAGGGCAGTGGGTCTTCAGATGTAGGAAATGTCAGTCAGGTCGTTCCTACAATACAGCCACATATAAAGATTTCTAATGACTATATCCCAGGACATAGTGAAGAATTTAGAGAAGCCTCAAAAAGCAAATTGGGGCTAGATTCCATAGGTCTAGGTGCTAAGGTTTTAGCACATACAGCGCTGGATGTTATTTTAGAACCTGAGCTTCTTGAAAAAATCAAAAACCAACATGCAGAAAATATTAAGAATCAAAGTAAGTAGGAGGTGGAAAATGATTCAATTAATAGATGTATCAAAGACATTTACCTCTGATAATATCACTATAGATGCAGTAAAAGATGTAAATTTTAACATAGAAAAATCGGAGATATTTGGAGTGATTGGATATAGTGGTGCAGGGAAAAGTACTTTGGTTCGATGTATAAATTTATTGGAACGACCATCCAAAGGCCAAGTGTTGATTGATGGAGTTGATCTTATACAGTTGAAGGAAAAAGATTTGAGGGTTTATCGTCAAAAAATTGGAATGATATTTCAACAATTTAATTTACTTGCTTCTAGAACAGTTTTTGAGAATGTTGCATTCCCTTTAAGATATCAAGGGCTTGGGAAAAAGCAGATAGAAGAAAAGGTAATGTATCTATTGGAATTAGTAGGAATAACTGATAAGGCAGATGCTTATCCCTCAAAGCTGTCAGGGGGGCAAAAACAAAGGGTTGCCATAGCAAGGGCTTTAGCCAATGATCCTGGAATATTACTATGTGATGAGGCTACATCAGCCTTAGATCCTCAAACTACCCAATCTATTTTAAAGCTGTTAAAAGAGGTAAATAAAAAGCTAGGCATTACCATTATCATAATCACCCATGAAATGAGTGTTATCAAGGAAATATGCAATAGGGTAGCAGTTATGGAAAATGGCTGTATTGTAGAGCTAAACGATGTGATATCAATTTTTTCTAATCCACAGGCTCAAATTACTAAAGATTTCATAAATACCACCTCAAATTTATCTCATATTGATGAATTGATAAAGGAAAAATCATCAATTGTTAATTTGGAAAATGGGCAGAGCCTTTGTAGATTAGATTTTTATGGCTCAAATACTGCAGATCCAATTATCTCTTATATATCAAGGAAATTCAATGTAACTGCTAGTATAATTTTTGGAAATGTAGAGGTTATCTCGGAGACTGTACTGGGATCTTTAGTGGTTATTTTAAGTGGATTAATGGAAAATCAACAACAGGTGCTTGAGTACCTAAATGACAATAATATTAGAGTTGAGGTGATAAAAAATGCTTGATTTATTAGCCAGATATACTCCGAATTTACTTGATTATTCTGATGAGTTTATTAAAAGCATTGGAGAAACTCTTCAAATGCTATTATTTTCTGGTATCTACTCTTTTATAGTAGGGCTGTTTATAGGAACACTTTTAGTAGTTACAAGAAAGGGAAACATCTTAGAGAACACCTTTATTCATCAAGTAATTGATAAACTGGTAAATTTATTTAGGTCTATCCCATTTGTCATATTGATTACTGCTTTAATTCCACTGACAAAGATCATTGTAGGAACATTCATCGGAGTTAAGGGAGCAATATTTCCCCTTGTTGTAGGATGCACGCCTTTCTTTATCAGGCAGGTGGATATGGCACTTTCAGATATTGATTATGGATTGATTGAAGCAGCTCAATCTATGGGGATATCCCCTATTGGAATAATTTTTAGAGTATATCTCAAGGAAAGTATACCTGCTCTGGCTCGTTCAGTAACTATAACATCTATTAGCTTGTTAGGGTTAACTGCCATGGGTGGTGCAGTTGGAGGAGGCGGACTGGGGTCCTTTGTTGTCAGATATGGACACAACAGATTCTATCAAGATATAACCTATGTCTCTGTTATAGTAATATTAATCTTAGTTTCAATAATGCAATGTATTGGAAATTTTATTATAAAAAAGACATCACATTGAAAAGGAGAATAAAATGAAAAAAATAATTACACTAATCATTTCAGTATTAATACTTCTTTTACTATTAGTTGGATGCTCATCTAACGATAACAATCCTCCTGAATCTAGAATAGAAAATTCAGTTAAAGTTCGTGTAGGGCTGACTGGAAGTGATTCCAAGGTCTGGAGCCATGTTAAGGAACAAGCTGCAAAGGAAAATATAGATGTTCAACTTGTTTTCTTTGATTCTTATCCACTTCCAAATGCTGCCTTAGCAGCTGGAGAAATAGATATGAATGCTTTCCAGCATTATACTTATTTGAACAAAGAAATTGAGCAACATGGATATGAAATATCTGTAATTGGTGAAACAATATTTGCACCTTTAGGAATTTACTCTAAACAGCTTGAAGACATTAAAGAATTAGAGGATGGGGCAACTATTGTAATTCCTGATGATGTTACAAATGGAGGAAGAGCACTTTTATTACTACAGACAAGTGGTCTAATTAAAGTTAATCCAGATGCAGGGAATACACCAACTTTAAAAGATATCGAAAATCCTAGGAACTTTAATATAATAGAGTTAGCTGCAACAAATATTCCTGCCTCATTACAGGAGGTGCCCTTAGCAGTAATCAACTCTGGTGTCGCTAGAGATGCTGGATTTATCCCAACTAAGGATGCAATAGTATTGGAAGACACCCAATCAGGAGAAAATCCATATATCAATATAATTGCTGTTCGTACGGACGATAAAGACAACGAAGTATATAAGCGCATAGTAGAACTTTATCAAACAGATGAAACCAAGAAAGTTATTGAAGATGATTCTAAAGGTTCATCAATTCCTGTTTGGTAAAATGAATGTCACTGGGTATATCCCAATGACATTCAATACATTTATATATGGATAGGTTTATCTATTGCTCCAAATGCAGCTTCTACAATTGCTTCTGAGAAGGTAGGATGAGGGTGTATGGTTTTTGCCAAATCATAAACTGTTCCCTCAAGCTGCATTATGGCTACGGCTTTGGATATCATATTGGCCGCATCACTGCCAAAGATATGAACGCCAATTATCTCTCCATATTGATTATCAGCTATAATCTTTACAAATCCAACAGTTTCACCCTCTGCAATTGCCATACCGTTAGCTGATAATGGAAATTTACTTACCCTGAAATCATGACCTTTTCTCTTAGCTTGTTCTTCCGTTAATCCCACGCTTGCCATTTCTGGAAATGAATACACCACTTGAGGCACGAGGTTATAATTCAATTTACTTTTAACTCCCATAATATTTTCAGCTGCCACTATGCCTTCAGCTGATGCTACATGGGCTAAAGGATATTTACCATTTACATCTCCAATTGCATAAATACCAGGAATATTTGTCTCCATCTTATTATTGGTTTCAATAAATCCTTTAGAATCTAACTTAAGATTAAGATTCTCAAATCCTTCTGTATTTGCCTTCATACCAAGAAATATAATATATTTATCAGCGGTATATATCTTTTCTCCTTTCTCTTTAACTAATACACCCTCATTAGTAAAGGCTTTAACAGTACCCTTGGAAATCTTCAGTCCATCTTTTTTAAGCTGTCTTTCCAACGTTTTAGCTATTTCAGGTTCTCCATAAGGTATGATTTGTTCTGCGTTATGAATTAACTTTACATTTGACCCAATAGCGTTAAATAATGTAGCAAATTCAATAGCATAGGTGTTATTACCAACAATAATCAATTCCTTAGGAATGTTTTCTAATTGTAAAGCTGCCTTGCTATCCATTGCTTTACCGGAACTTATAGCTTCTTTGAGTCCTGAAATATCAGGGAAATTACTAGTAGAACCAGTGGCAATAATTAGATTAACAGTTTCTAAAATTTGATCATTTACTTCAATTCTATTTTTATTGATTACCTTGGCATTACCATTGTAAAAGTCGATCTTATTTTTCTTAAAGAGCATACTAATGCCAGATACAAGCTTGTTTACTACAGTATCTTTACGATTGAGCATAAGCTTCCAATCTATCGAAATATTTTCTTTATCTACTCCAACAACTCCGAAGTCCTGGCTTCTTAATACATCCAAATAATGCTTTGCGCTTATCAATAGCGATTTTGTAGGAATACACCCCCAGTTTAAGCAGATTCCACCTAATCTATCTCTTTCAACAACTGCCACCTTTGCACCAAGTTGGGCCGCCTTGATGGCGGACACATATCCTCCAGGACCTCCTCCTATAATCACGATATCATACTTACTCATTCAATCACCTGTCCTTTATGCCCTTAATAACAACTTATCAGGGTCTGTAAGCAATTCCTTAAGAATATTTATAAATTTAACTCCACTTGCACCATCAATTATTCTATGGTCATAGGATAGTGAAATAGGCAGTACATGTGCAACTACAACATCATCCTCATCATTTACAATAGGCTTCTTCACGATTCTACCAAGACCCAATACTGCGGATTCAGGATAATTAATTATAGGTATACCATAGTATCCGCCAATGGAACCATAATTGGTAATTGTGAAGGAGCTTCCCTTTAATTCACTTAATTCAATCGTATTTTCCTTTGCTTTCATACTGATATCCTGAACTGCTTTAGCAAGCTCAACAACACTCAGCTTATCAGCATCCCTTAAAACTGGTACCATAAGTCCTCTTTGAGTATCTGTAGCAATGCCTATATGGTAAAAATACTTTAATATAAGCTCTTCTTTTTCCATATCAAGAGATGAATTAAATTCTGGAAGTTTCTTTAATGCAATTATTACTGCTTTAATAATAAATGGTATATAGGTTAGATTTATATCTTCTTCCTTTAAAGTGTCTTTATATCTTTTTCTAAATTCGACCAGCTTAGAGATTTCTATTTCATCCATGGCAGTAGTATGAGGAATTGAAAACCTAGATTGAGTCATTCTATCTGCGATGGTCTTACGAATTCTAGTAAGTGGGATTTTTTCAATTCTTTCATCAGCTACAACTATAGGTTCACTAACAGGTACCTTATATGCGTAAGTCTGCTGAGATTCAGATTTAACATTTACTCCTTCCTCAGTGGTATTAGTATTCTTCCCAGCATTGTAGATATCCTCTTTCATAACTCTTCCATTAGGACCAGTACCCTTGATTGTATTTATATCAACACCTAAGTCTTTAGCAAGCTTTCTAGCAACCGGAGTCGCTAGAACTTTGTTTTTTGTAGCCTTAGGTTGGACAACTATATTTTCTGTGCTGGAAGGTATAACCATAGAGGAAGCTATTACTTCTCCCACTACACCTGCAGTTTCCTCTTCTACAACTTCTTTGGTTATGGTTGACTCTTCTGTATCAGAGATTTCTATGGTAATAAATACCTGACCTACATTTATCTTTTCACCCTTTGAAGCTTTTAGTTCCAATACTTTACCTGATTTAGGCGAGGGAATTTCTGTAGTTACTTTATCAGTTTCTACCTCTGCTAATGAATCGCCCTCATTTATAATATCACCTTCATCAACTAACCACTTCATAATGACACCCTCATGGATGCCTTCGCCTATATCGGGAAAACGAAATTCAAATTTCATGATATTACCTCCTTTAATATTTCACTACATCGACCATAGCCTTGGCGATTCTTTCAGGGCTAGGAATATAGTGGTGTTCTCCTCTTGGAAGAGGGAAGGTAGTGTCAAAGCCTGTTAATCTTGTAGGAGGTGCTTCTAAATATAAGAAGGCTTTTTCATTTATAATTGAGATTATTTCTGCACCAACTCCCAAGGTTTTAGGAGCTTCATGGACAACTAGTATTCTGCCGGTCTTTTTGACAGATTCAACGAAGCTTTCTCTGTCCATAGGTGAAATTGTTCTTAAATCTATAATTTCAGGTTTAATACCTTTATCCTTAACAATCTGGGCTGCCTTTTGAACATCCCAGACCATTGCTCCCCAGGTAACAACCGTAATATCAGTACCTTCCTCCAGAGTTTTAGCCTTTCCTATAGGAATTTCATAAACTCCCTCTGGAACCTCCTGCTTGAATGCTCGATATATTCGTTTTGGTTCCCAGAATAGTACAGGGTCCGGATCCCTTATAGCAGCTATTAGAAGTCCTTTAGCATCATAAGGTGTAGAAGGAATCACAACCTTTAGTCCAGGTATGTGAGCATAAAGTGCCTCCGTACTTTCAGAGTGATGCTCCAGTGCTCTGATTCCACCACCGTAAGGAGCTCTTATAACCATAGGAAGATTGTACCTCCCCCTAGAACGGGTTCTCATTCTAGCCACATGATTAATTATCTGGTTAAATGCTGGATAGGAGAACCCCGAAAATTGCATTTCTACAACGGGCTTTAAGCCGTTGATTGCCATGCCTACTGCAGTACCAACTATGGCTGATTCGGCAAGAGGGCTATCAAAAACTCTTTCAACACCATATTTTTTTTGCAAATCAATTGTAGCTCTAAATACTCCGCCTTCAACACCAACATCTTCACCATATACAACAATTGTATTGTCAATGTCCATTTCATTCATTAAAGCCTGGTTAACGGCTTGAACTATATTTAGCGTATTGGTCATTTTATTTACCTCCTTCTAAAAAGGATTTATACTCTTTAAGCTGTTCCTCCAATTGAGAAGGCATTACTTCAAAATGATATTTAAAAATATCTTCAATTTCGGTATCCGATTTGTCTTCAATAGCAGCAAAGGTAGATAACACCTCTTGCTCTAATTCACTCTTCATTTTTTCGTCTAATTCTTCATTTAAAATACCCTTATTTTGAAGGTAAAGTTTAAATCTCAAGATAGGGTCTTTAAGTTTCCACTCTTCAACTTCATTGTTTTCACGATATTTAGTAGGGTCATCTGAAGTTGTATGAGCAGCAAGACGATATGTGAATGCCTCTATAAGAGTAGGACCTTCATCTTTTCTAGCTCTATCAATAGCCTCTTTGGTAGCCACATACATAGCAAGTATATCATTTCCATCAACCTGTATTCCTGGCATTTCATATGCAATTGCTTTTTGCGCTAAAGTTTTGCTGGCAGTCTGTATAACCCTTCTCGTAGATATAGCATATTGGTTATTCTGTATAATAAATACTACAGGTGCCTTAAACACTGCGGCAAAGTTTAGGGCTTCGTGGAAGTCTCCATGAGAAGTACCACCATCTCCTACATAGGTTAGAACAACATTTTTCTCTCCTTTGATATTGTTAGCCATGCCAATTCCTGTGGCATGTTGAAGTTGAGAAGCTATAGGAATTGATACTGGCAACACATTAACATCTTCAGGCATATAGCTACCCCACTCATTGCCATACCAATATAGCAGTATATTCTTTAATGGAATGCCTCTAACTAACCATGCTCCCAATTCTCTAAAGGCAGGCACTAACCAATCTCCTTTCTCCATTGGATATGCACTGCCAACCTGAGCTGCTTCCTGACCTGTATTTGGAGCATAGGTAAGCATTCTACCTTGCCTTTGCCAGGATAAAGATTTTTCGTCAATTGTCCTTGTAAACAGCATAGTTTTATATAGATACAATAATTCTTCATCAGTAAGGTTAGGAACATCTTCTTCCTTTAAGATATTTCCACTTGGGTCTAATATTGAATATTGAGTATTTTCTAGTGGGTTGTAATCTTCAAGTCGCATACGCTTTCCTCCTTATATATTTATACTCCTATTGATAACGATTATCATTTGTACTATATATATTACCTAAATTTATAGGACTAAACATAATAATTTTGGTCTTATATGACAAGTTTCTGTATTAGTATAGATAAAAGTGTCAATAATTGAATATAACTATCGAAATAAATTTAGAAAATAATAAGATAAAATACAAATTATGATAATAAGGGATATATTCCAACCTTGACATTTATAAGATATGCTGTTAAAATTAGGATAATTGAACTGGGGGACGAGGATTCATGTGCAAATGTGGGCGCTTAGCATATGAGGAGTCAGTTGCGCAACCGACCCAATCTATGAATAATATTATTTATAGATTGGGTTTTATTTTGCATAAATGGAAATAATAACTAAGACCTAGTACCTTGAGTTTTTAAAAGGGGCGTTATATTTTTTATGCTAAATAAATTATCTTTTTTTAAGGGTAAACTTGAAGAATCTAAGATACTATTTATTTATAGGTATATATCATTATTAATTACTTCGATATTTTATTTACTGAATCAGCCAGAACACACAATAGGCCGGAAAATAATTATTATTGGTTGTCTTTCAGTAGCGGCAATAATTTTATCATATCTTTATTTAATATTTGAAAACTCCACCAGCGTGATAAATAAGCTATTGCTTATAGAGACTTTAGGTAACTCTGTATTACTAATTCCATCAGGGGGGATTAGCAGTCCATTTATCTGGTATACCTTAAATACTATATTGATAAGCTCAGTATTTCTTAATTACAAATATTGTTTAATAAACATATTATCCTATATATGTATAATAACTACAATTATATACTTTAGTACTGAAATTAGAGTAGATTATTTAAACTTAATTAGGAATGAATCCAGCCTTATCTTGAGTTTAATAATGATAATAGCAGCAATACAAGTATTGGCTATATATGTGAAAAAGACCAAGGAAAAGAGTAAAAGCCTTGAAGAAGTTAATAAACAATTAGAGTCAGCTAACTTAACAATTATGGATTCTATAGATCATATAAAAGCATTGTATCAATCAATAAATATACTGACCAATCAGGGTAATAAAGAAGGCATTATTAAGTTATTATTTGACAATGTAAAGAAAATAACTAAGACAAATTTAGTTTTTTATTATGATATGACTGAAGAAATTTATAAGATGATATCAGATGGGGATAGCTCAATTGTAAATGCAATTGCAGAAAGAATTCTATCCGAAGTTAAGAATTTATTAGATTCTAAGGAGCCTGTAGAAATAAGCTTATATAGCAAAAGGTTCATACTAATGAAGGTTGAATCCAACTATTCAGAATACGGTATTTTGGGCTTTGAATCCAACAATGATAAAGAAAGTATTATCTATAAAGATAATCTGTATCAAATTGAATTTTTGTCAGAGTTGATTTCTTTTGCATTTGAAAGGTTCTATCTAGAGGAAATAAGTGATAGATTATTGATCTCTGAGGAACAGAACAGAATAGCTAATGAGATACATGATAGCGTATTGCAAAGATTATTTAGTATGTCTTGTGGTATATTTGCACTTATGAAAAAAGTGGAAAAGATTAGCTCTAGTGAGATTGAGAACGAATTAGATAGTATAAGGTCAACCACTGATAGTGTAATGAAGGAACTAAGAGAAAAAATATATGGTTTAAGCTGGAAAAGGTTTGGGTTAAATAGTTTTAAATCTAATATCAATAAATATATCGAAGAAATAAAGAGATACAATGATATAAATATTCCTTTTTATATAAAAGGCAATGAAGAATTGTTGTCAATTAGTCAAAAAAAGGCCTTTTATAGAATGATTTGTGAAGGTGTTGGAAATGCTGTACGACATGGTAAACCTAATAATATTGATATTAGTTTGGAAATAGAAAAAGAAAGTGTAGAGTTAAATATAATTGATGATGGAGTAGGATTTGACTTGAGCAAGTTAAAAACTCAAGAAACCAAGGGGTTGGGTATTCAGAACTTATATCAGCTTACAGAATTTTTAAATGGAGATATTAAAATAATTAGTGCTAGGGGCAAAGGTACCAGAATTGAAGTGGATGTACCTATTAATGGTGTAAAAGAGAAAGGAGAGGAAGCTACAGTATGAGAATTTTAATAGTGGATGATCACCCCCTAGTAAGAAAGGGCATAACATCTACCTTATCATTTGAAGAAGACATAGAAAAAGTACTTGAGGCTTCTACTGTAGATGAAGCAGTGAATTTAATACAAATGGAGAAGCCCGAATTAGCAATTGTTGATCTTAACTTAGGCAATGAGGACGGATTAGATATAGTTAAAAGCTCCAGGAGAAGGGGAGTGAAAACAAAATTTCTTATACTTACTTCATCGGTAAAGAAAGAAGATTATATGCGGGCAGAGGAAGTGAATGTAGATGGCTACATACTTAAAGAGGCATTTGCAGAGGATATACTATATGCAATTCATGTAGTTCTTAGAGGTAGAAAATTTATTGATCCAGAAGTGATAAGGTATAAAACCGCCAATTCTAAGGCTGATAGTTATTTAGCTCAACTAACACCAAGAGAAAGTGATGTTTTAGTTGAATTAGGAAAGGGATTAAGCAATTGCGAAATAGCTAAAAATTTATTTATTTCGGAGCATACCGTTAAAAAACATGTTAGCAATATATTATCAAAACTGGAATTGGAGCATAGAACCCAGGCAGCTTTATTAGTAAATCATACAGTAAACTTTTAGTGGGGGTGTGATTGTGAGGAAAAGGAAACACAGTAGAATAAATAGTAAGATGACAATATTGTATATTTCAATGATAGTAGCTTTTGGGGCTATGGGGGTTGGTTATGCATATTGGAATAGTGGATTAAATGTAAATTTATCACTCGAAACAGGGTTTACAAATCCATTGTTTTATGTAGAAGATGATAGGCTAAATAAAGATGATGGGAAATTAGAATTTACTCTTTCTGAAGATAAAGAAATTTTAAGGGTTGAAGGTGAAATCTATCCGAGTTTCAATGAAGATATTGAGATTAGAGTTGTAGATGAAGGTAGCATACCATCTGTTTTTAATGATATAGAAAAAGATGATAGTGAAATTTCAGATATAGAAAATGGAACTAAAAGCAAGTATGGCAGAATGTCAAATATAAGAAATGATTATTTAGAGTCCTTCAACCTAAATATTAATTCAAGTTACCATTCCAAAGAAGAATCAAATAATATGTCTTCTAGAAGCTCGAGTGACGAATCTCTAGGCTTAGAAGGAGACATTAAGCGTTTAAAAGATGAAATAAGAGCTTATAATCGTAAAGAGGATTATAGATTTAAATATAAACTATTATTTGAGCAAGGGTTGTAGTAATATTACAAATTCATTTGCTATGATTGGGAGATGTATCTATGGGGAGAAAATTATTAATAATATTGATGAGTATATTGACAGCCTTTGCTATAATGTCAGGAGGATATGGAATTTGGGAAGATGAATTACAAATTGATGGTGACATAAGAGTAGTTCCGGATCCAGAAGTTTTAGGAAGCATGGAGGCAGAACTGGCAAGTCTAGAAGAACAACTAGCACAAGAAATTTTGGATGAACAATTAAGATTAGAGGAAGAACAAAGGCTCTTAGAGGAACAAAGATTGCTTGAAGAACAGAGATTACTTGAGGAACAATTGAAGGCAATTGAAGAGAAAATTCTAGAAGGAGAAATCAATCCGACAGAAGAAGCTACACCAGAACCAGTAGTAGTGCCTGGAGAATCAACACTAGAACCAGTAATAGAGCATGAACCTGAACTGGAACCTGCACCTGAGCCAGATACAAAACCAGAGTCAGAGCTTGAACCAGATCCAGAGCTAAAAATGGAACCTAAAGAGGATAAAGAGGAACCTGATAAGGCATCAGAAAAAAAGCAAGAAGAACAATCATCAGAAAAACCATCACTAGAATCTGAAGAAAAGGAAGAAAGGGAAATAAATTCATCAAAACCTGAAGATAAGGAAGATAAGGAAATAAATCCATCGGAATCAGAAAGCAGTAAAGAAGATAAAGATAGTAGTTCAGATACTGCTGAATCATCATTTAACGATGATTCAATAGAAAAATCTGTGGAGTAATTGAGATAGTAGGATAGTTAACTTATCCTACTATTTGTACTATCTTAAGGGGGATAAGTATGCTTAATGGTGCCAAGTTTTCACCAACAGAAAGATCAAATAAAAATATCTTTATGATAATTTCATTACTTATTTTTATCTATTTAATAAATAACTTTGTTATAAAAACATATATAAGTAGTTTTATATTGAACTATATAATAAATTCAATTCTATGGTTATTAGTGGTGATAATTATCTGGCAAATCCCTCATAATAAACCCAGTGGTAAATTGAGATTAAGAAGTTTTATCTATCAATGGGCTTTTATTTTTGCAATTTTATATATTGTAATATCAGTATTTACTGGATTGATAGTAGGCTTTGGTAAAAGCCCGTACAATCATTCTATAATAGGGATATTAACCAATATCATATTTGTTGGTTCTTCATTAGTGGGAAGAGAGTTCATTAGAAGTTATTTGGTAAATAGCTCAACTAAAAAAGATGATTATTTAGTATTTATACCGATTGCTTTACTGATGACATTTACAAAAATAAGCTTTAATAAATTTTTAGAGGTTTTTGATTTTGAGGCTTTAGTCGAATTTTTAGCCGGTTATGTTGGTCCTAGATTTGCCGAAAATTTATTTGCAGTTTATTTAGTATATTTAGGAGGACCTTTAGCTTCAATTATTTACCTAGGAGTTATTGAAGGTTTTAACTGGCTTTCTCCAATATTACCAAATTTACAGTGGATTACAACAGCGCTAATTGGTATACTTTGTCCAATATTTTTTTTGATGGTAATGCAATCAACATACAATTCAGCAACAAGGAAAATAAAGATGAGGGATCAGGAAGGAGAAAGTCCTACTAGTTGGATTATAACAAGTATTATTTCCATAGGAATTATATGGTTTGCAGTAGGGGTATTTCCTATTTACCCTTCTGTTATAGCTACAGGAAGTATGAAACCTATGATAAAACCTGGAGACATAATATTGGTTAAGAAGATAGTAGATATGGATGGGATAAATTCTCTTAAGGAAGGTGATGTAATACAATTTCAAAGGGATAGTATGCTAATATCCCATAGAATAATTGAAGTAGTAAATGATGAAAAAGAAGGTATACAATTTATAACTAAAGGCGATAACAATTCAGGAGAAGATACTGATTTTGTAAGACCGGAGGACATTAAAGGAACTATAGAACAAGTTGTACCTAAAATAGGCTGGGTTACACTTCTTATTAAGAGTGATAAGGATGTGGACTTAGACAAAATCGAATTCTAACTAATCTACTACTTTAGTAGTATAAAAGATAGTACTTAATTATCAAATGGAACTATACCTTAGTATGGAGTAGAAGAATCTCTCTAGGACTATAATAATTGTTAAAGAAATAAGTTTTAGTTCAATATCCAAATAAAAGGAGAGATTTAAGTGAAAAGAACAAAGTTATTAGCGTTAATATTAGTAGTAGCATTAATGTTAGTAGGAGCTGGTTATGCAGCATGGACAGATGTAATTGTTCATAACACAACAATTAATACTGGTGAATTTGATATTATATTTACAAGAAAATTCGCAAAAGCAGATGTAAGTTATAAGAGCGATGCAATAAAAGCTTTGAAGCTTGAGGACAATTTCTTAGCGGGTACTCCAGATTATGGGGATAATAACAAAACAGTTAATTTCACATTCAGCAATGCATTTCCGGGAACAAGTATGCAAACAAGTACAACTGCTACAAATAAAGGAACATTACCAGCATATATAAATGAAGTAGTTGTAGACGTTGACGTTACAAATTCAAAAACAGAAAGTGCAGTAAATAATTCAAAATTATTGGATGCAATGGAAGTTGACTATGTTTATTATATAATGAAAGATGGTCAAACAGTACAACAAGCTAGAAAAACCATAAGAGGAACTGCAACTTTGGGAGAATTGGAAAATGAACTTAAAGCCAAACTAGAAGGAGAATATTTAGCACCGGGAGAAGAGCTAACTAATGGAGAAGAGGAAGCAGCATATAAATTAGTATTTAGTATTCCTGCTGATAGTTTAGTAGAAGATGAAGCCGAAAATGAAATGGTATCTATAAGTATTACTTATAACTTCGTACAACATAATGAATATGTTCCTAAATAATTTATTTTCTAAAATAAAATAGTTTTTAGCCAGTACGCTTAGCTTACTGGCTTTTTTTACAATTTATGTATCAGACTTGAAGGGGTGGACAAAGATGAAGATTAGTATCAACAAGGTATTAAGGATAGTTTTGATATGTACTGCAATTTGTCTTCTTGGGTTGGTATCATTTACCTTATATAGTGTAGTGAACAATACTATATTGGAAGATCAGAAAGTTTCCTTATACAATTATAATAATGTCGCAACGGTAGATTATCAAGTTAATCTAAAACCAAATGCTCTATATCAAAATAATACGTTGGGGAAAGATCAGGTATATTTATCAGAATTTATTGATAGTATAAAAGCAACTTTTGAATATCAGTTTAGTGGAGATAGAGATATTGAGTTACAAGGAGAATATGATATTGTAGCTTTAGTTTCCGGTTCTGCTAGGAAAAGCTTAGATGAAGGGGATATTGTAATTTGGGAAAAGTCTTTTCCATTATTATCAAAACAAACTTTTACTATTAAAGATAATATTCATCCAATTAAAAAAACTATATCAATAAAACTAGATGAGTATAATGAATTTGCTAAGTTAGCAAATGAAATTTCAAAGGTTAGTAATAATGTTAATTTACAATTGGTTATGAATATTAAAGTTAATGGTACCATTGAAAAAGAAACCATTGAAGAATACATAACACCAAATATAGTAATACCACTAGATACACCAATGTTTGAAATAACTACTAATAATGTAGATAAACCAGGTGCAATAGAAAAAACAATTCAAGTTCAACAACCAATAGATAAAAATCAAGTAATATTAAATAGCATTATACTAGGAATTATAGTTTTAGGTCTAATATTTTTGATATTCTTTACAAAATCAGCACCTAAGAAAAGTATTTTAGAAAAAGAATTAAATAAGATATTTAAAAAACATGGAGATAGACTTGTAGCCCTAAGCAGCAATGTGGATATATCCAATGCAAGATATGTTAGGTCGATAGATGACTTAGTGAGACTTGCTGATGAAATAAATAAACCTATTTTATATAAATATAGTGATGATTACAAAGAAATAAATAAATTCTTCATCACAAATGATGATGAGATATATGTATTTAATCTGGATGATTTATTACCTAAGGAAGAAGCTGCAATCAGTGAACAAGTATCAGTGGACAGTGAAAAGTAGAAGAGGGGATCTACTACGGTCGGGATGACAATCTTTATATACTACTTTAGTACTATGCAAATAACACTAAAGTAGTATTACAAAGTAACCATATTAATGAATTAAAGCTATATGAAAATAGATACAATAATAGTGGAGTCATATATTGTTTTATTATGGAGTGATTGAAATGAAAATTAGAAATAAGTTTTTTAAGTTTATTTTACAAATACTGATACTAATACTAATTGGTGGATATTTCACCAGTAGTTTAATTCAATCTACCTTTGCTACTAATATAGATAGAAGCCCAAATGTAATTATTACTATAGATAGTAACGGCAGAATATCTCAGAAGGGAAACTTATTCGACGGGCAGTTATATCCGTCAACTACAGAGCAAGCAGAAAAAGGTATTGGAAGTATAAACGGAGTAATTCGTATAAATAACCAGTATAAGAAAATTGATGTTGAGAATATAGCTGTTGGATTAAAAAATTTAGTTATAAGAAATAATTATCCGGAACAAGAAGTATATACTTCATTTCTAGATAATGTAAGACTAAAAGTTGAAAAAGGTAAGTTTCTTTCTTTTAATAAAACTATAATTGATTTTACAAGGTTGAAGAACATTTTATATGATTCAGGTAGTAAAGAATATAAGGGATATGTTTTAAATTCATCAGATAAATTTAGTATAGCTAAAGGTGACACTATTGATTTAAAATATACACTGCAAATGGTTCTCGATGCAGGTAACGAACTTGAAGCAGTCACAGCTTCTATGCCTATATACATAAACCTAATGGAAAATGCCATTGATGATGGTAAAGATGATAATAATGAAAAAGATGATGATAAAGATGATGATAAAGATCGTCATGATAGAAATCGCCATTTTAAGAATGATGAAGAAATCTTAGATGAGGAGATTCCATTGGCATTCTTAAATATGAATGATCATATTCAGTATATTCAAGGGTATCCTGACAATACAGTAAGACCAGAAGGACTTATTACAAGAGAAGAAGTAGCAACAGCATTTTATAGATTACTTGATGAGAATTATAGATTAAGTATATTTACTTTAATTGAGGATTTTCCTGATATAGAATCAGATAGATGGTCAGTTAAACATATAGCAACATTAGCCAATGGAAGCATTACCAATGGTTATCCAGATGGAAGCTATAAACCAGATAATTATATTACAAGAGCGGAATTAGCAACTATAGCATCAAAATTTGATAAATTAACTCTGGTAGATAGTAATTTATTTTCAGATATAGAAGGACACTGGGGAAGTAAGTATATAAATTCAGCAGCTTTAAAAGGCTGGGTAAGTGGATATCCAGATGGTACTTTTAAACCTGATCAATGTATTACTAGAGCAGAATTTGTTACATTAGTTAATAATGTTTTAGAAAGAAGAGTTCATAAAGGAGATATATTACCTGAAGCAAGAGCATTCCCGGACTTGCTAGAGGATGCGTGGTATTACGAAGCAATGCAGGAAGCTATAAATAGTCATACTTATAATAGACTTGAAGATTCATATGAGGAATGGTTAGAAATATATTATCCTGTATTAGATATGTGAAAGTATTAGCATTATTGAGAAACTAACTTAGAATGGGGGCTAAGTTAGTTTTTTTCAAAAAATTACCTAGTATTAAAGACTTTAAATGAATTAAAATAACATAGAAGTAATTAAGATAAGAGGTGATTTTTTTGGCAAGAAAACCCGTAAATCCAAATGCGGCAAAAGCTCTAGAGCAGTTAAAATTAGAAATAGCAAATGATTTAGGAATAGAGAACAATTTATATGATAAAAATCATCCAATTAATAATATTTTCACGGCAGGTCCAGTTGGTGGAGTAATGACAAGAAGGCTAGTGGAAATGGGTGAAAAAAATTTAATAGATAAACAAAATGAGTAGAGGTGACAGTGAATTTTAAAAACCAGTGTAGCTTTAAAAGGATATACTGGTTTTTCTTTAATAAATATTTTTGTATTTTATCTATATTAATGTTAAAAATGCACATACTTAGGGTAATTAAAAGATATTAAAAGAAACGGGAGGTAATCATTGATGACACAATACCATGAACCAGTAGAAAAATTAGATGAAAAGGCATTAAATATTTCTAGAGCCTTAAATAGCTTAAAGGAAGAGATAGAAGCAATTGATTGGTACAATCAAAGAGTTGTTGCCTCAAAGGATTCAGAGCTAAAAGAAATAATGGCACATAACCGAGATGAGGAAATAGAGCATGCCGCAATGTCATTAGAGTGGTTAAGACGGAACATGGACGGTTGGGATCACGAGTTGCGAACATATCTGTTTAAAGAGGGACCTATAGCCCACCATGATGAAGAAGGTAATGAAGGTGGAGATGAGTCAAGAGGTTTAAATATTGGAGATTTAAAATAGGAGGATGGTATTAAATGTTATATAGACAATTAGCACCTATAACAAATGAAGCATGGGACGAAATCGATGAACGAGCTGAAGATGTATTGAAATCATACTTATCAGCAAGAAAAGTAGTTAAGGTTAATGGTCCTAAGGGGCTGGACTACAATGTAATCACAGAAGGAAGGCTTGAAAATATTAAGGAAGAAAAAGATATATGCTATGGTGTATATCAGGTTCAACCATTAACTGAAGTAAGAATAGAGTTTGAAATGGACAGATGGGAATTAGATAATATATCCCGTGGAGCAAGAGATATTGACTATGAACCATTAGAAAATGCTATGAAGGAATTAGCACTATTTGAAGAAAACGCAATATATAATGGTTTAGAAAAAGCCATGATTAAAGGAATTGACAGTTACTCGAAGTTGGGGATATCTTTTGGCAATGACCCTACAACTATAATGGAAGCTATAACAAAAGGCTTGATTCAATTAAAGAAATACTTTGAGCCAGGACCATATACACTTGTGGTAAATGAAGAAGCATATAAGAGAATTCTTTCTAAAGAAACTGCCTATCCTTTAGATGAAAGAATTCAAAAGTTAATAGGTGGAAAAGTTATATTTAGTCATGTGGTAAATGGTGCATATTTATTGCCATATAATCATGATGATTTAGAATTAACTATAGGAAAGGATATTTCTATAGGTTATCAAGAGCACACTGCTGAAAAGGTAAGATTTTTCACAACTGAATCATTTACTTTCAGAGTTCTAAATCCAGACTTAATAGTAAAATTCAATATTTAATTTTGCATAATTTTTTTATTATCTGGCATAATAATATCATGGTTTGTCTAATAGTCACAATTTTTATTTAAAAATTGTAGCAAGGAGATTTAAAAATGAAAAATAAGCCGAATCCAGATGATAGAAGAGATAATGTTGAAAAACTTCAATATCAAATCAATCATACAATCTCTAACTATAGAGAAACAAAAGATATGATTGAGGAAACCGATGATCCTGATAAAAAACAGAGATTAATCGAAAAAAATAAAAATAGACTCGACTCTCTTAATGGTAAGAGAGAAGAGATTAAGGAAGAGGCTATAGCCAAAGAAAAAGGCTATAAGTAATTACAATCAAAGAAGCCAGAATAGAAAATTTCTATTTCTGGCTTTGCTTATTTTAAGAGGCTTTTCAAAAAAGTTTGCATTTTTTTGAAAAAACTTTTTTACAAATTGGATAAAAAGTGATATATTTTTAAAGTAATAAAATTCCATATTGAAGGAGGAATAGGATTGAATGATAGATATATTAGTCCATTGAGCAATAGATATGCTAGTTCTGACATGCAGGCTGTATTTTCTCCTGATACTAAATATAGGACATGGAGAAGATTATGGGTTGCTTTAGCTGAAAGTGAAATGGAATTAGGTCTTCCAATAACTGAAGAGCAAATTGATGAATTAAAGGAAAATGTAGACAATATAAATTATGAAGTTGCCAATAAACGTGAAAGGGAAATCAGACATGATGTTATGGCCCATATATTTGCTTATGGAGAACAATGTCCAAAAGCTAAGGGGATAATCCATCTAGGAGCTACTTCTTGTTATGTGGGAGACAATACAGATATAATTCAAATGGATTTGGCACTTAAACTTGTTAGAAAAAAACTTATTAATACTATCAGTGAATTGACACAATTTGCATTAAAATATAAAGATCTACCAACATTGGGTTATACTCATTTTCAGGCAGCTCAGCCAACTACAGTAGGGAAGAGAGCTACTCTTTGGATTTATGATTTGCTACTGGATTTAGAGCAGTTAGACTTTACCTTATCAAATTTAAAATTACGTGGAGCTAAGGGAACGACTGGCACCCAAGCAAGCTTCAAGGAACTTTTTGAAGGTGATAACGAAAAGGTAAAGAAATTAGATGAAAGAATCTCTGAGAAAATGGGATTTAGAGGTACTCAGCCTGTAAGCGGTCAAACCTATTCTAGAAAGATTGATTATCAGGTTTTATCAGTATTAAGTGGGATTGCACAAAGTGCATATAAATTCTCAAATGATATAAGATTACTTGCTCACTTAAAGGAAATTGAAGAACCATTTGAAAAGGAGCAGATAGGGTCATCTGCTATGGCATATAAGAGAAATCCAATGAGATGTGAAAGAATAGCTTCACTTTCAAGGTTTGTAATAGTGGATGCTTTAAACCCTGCATTAAATGCAACTGGTCAATGGTTTGAAAGAACCTTAGATGATTCTGCCAATAAACGGTTGAGTATTCCAGAAGCATTTTTAGCAGTAGATGGCATATTGTCCCTATATTTAAATGTTGTTGATGGGTTAGTTGTATATCCAAAGGTTATTGGTGCTCATCTGAGAGAAGAGCTTCCATTTATGGCAACAGAAAATATCTTGATGAATTGTGTAAAAAAGGGTGGAGACAGACAAGAACTTCATGAGGCCATAAGAAAACACTCTGTTGCGGCAGCTGAGAGAATTAAGCTTTATGGAGAAAAGAATGATTTAATAGATAGAATCGCAAATGACCCTATATTCACATTATCAAAAAAGGAAATTGAAGAAATGATGGCACCTATAAAATTTGTAGGTAGGGCAGTACAACAGGTAGAGGAATTTATCAATAATGAGGTAAAACCAGTACTTAATAAATATAAGGATGATTTAGGGTTATCCGTAAATATTCAAGTGTAAAGGAGTGGATTTATGTTAACAGCAATTGTAGGAATAAATTGGGGAGATGAAGGTAAAGGAAGAATGGTTGACCTTTTATCTGAAAATCAGGACGTAGTAGTGAGATATCAAGGTGGAAATAATGCGGGTCATACCGTAGTTAATGAATTAGGAAAATTCGTACTAAATCTATTACCATCTGGAATTTTAAGAGAAAATGTAATAAATGTAATGGGCAATGGTATGGTTATAGATATGGAGCATTTATGTGGAGAAATTGAGAAACTTACATCAAGAGGTATAAAGATAACACCTGATAATCTTAAAATAAGTGACAGAGCTGTTATTTGTATGCCATATCATGTACTTCTTGATTCATTAGAGGAAGAAAGACTGAAGGATAAGAAATATGGCTCTACTAAAAGAGGTATAGCTCCTGTATATTCCGATAAATATCTTAAGAAGGGTATTAGAATGGGGGATATTTTGGATGAAGCAACATTGAGAGAAAAGGTAGAGGATATAGTCAACTACAAGAATTTGTTAATAGAGGGCGGATACAAGGCTGAATCTGTAAAGGCTGATGATATGTATAATTGGTTGAAGAAATTTGGAGAGTTAATCAAACCTTTTATTAGTGATACAGGTGTGTTCCTTAACAATGCTGTTAAAGAAAATAAGAAAATTATGTTTGAAGCACAGCTTGGAGCCTTGAGAGATATCGACTTTGGTATATATCCATATACAACATCATCCTCTACAATAGCTGCCTATGCGCCTATAGGCTCAGGAGTACCAGGTGTTAAGCTTGATAAGATAATTGGCATAGTAAAGGCATATTCATCCTGTGTAGGTGAAGGTCCATTTACTTCTGAGCTCTTCGGTGATGAAGCAGATGCCCTAAGAGAGGCTGGAGGAGAATATGGTGCTGCAACAGGAAGACCGCGTAGAGTTGGAGCATTTGACGTTGTAGCTACTAGATATGGTTGTATTGTCCAAGGAGCTGATGAAATTGCCATAACAAAGTTAGATGTCATGTCATATATGAAACAGATTCCTATATGCGTTGCTTATGATGTAGATGGAGAAAGGGTAATGGACTTCCCGATTGGAGATAGATTAAACAGAGCTAAGCCAATTATAGAATATATGGAAGGCTGGGGCACTGATATAAGCAATTGTAGAAAATTTACTGATTTACCTCAGCAGGCAAGGGACTATATCATATTTATAGAGAAGGCTATAGGTACCAAAATAAAATATGTTTCAGTCGGTGCCGATAGAGATGCATATATAGAGCTATGATTATTGGGATGGACTTGATTGTTCATCCTTTTTTGTATAAAGTTGTTCTAAACCTTTTACATAGTATGATATAATTCTTATAGGCATGGAAAACGTTTACTTTACTAAATCAATATAAGGGAGTGACATACTTGCGTATTCAGGAGCATCCTATTTTAACATTTGAAAGAGGTAAAAAAATCAGATTTAAATTTAATGGGCAGGAGCTTGAGGGCTACGAAGGAGAAAGCATAGCCGCAGCCTTGCATGCAGCAGGAGTTATGGTTCTTGGAGAGAGTCTTTTTAAGCACAGACCAAGGGGATTTTATTGTGCAATTGGGAATTGTTCATCATGTCTAATGGTAGTTAATGGTGAGCCAAATGTTAGGACATGCATTACTGACTTAGAGGAAGGTATGGAAGTAGAAATTCAGCAGGGAAAGGGGATCTTGCTATGAAGAATGTTGATTTAGTAGTTATTGGTGGAGGTCCTGCAGGTCTTTGTGCTACTATTAGTGCAGCATCTAGCGGTTCAAATGTACTATTAATTGAAAGAAGCAAGAAGCTTGGTGGACAGTTGGTTAAACAAACCCATATGTTCTTTGGTTCAGAAAAGCAATATGCATCAATAAGAGGAATAGATATATCAAATATATTATTAAAAGAGATAGAAAAATACAAGGATAAAATAGAAATCATGGAGGATACAACTGTTTTAGGCATCTATGAGGATGGAATTATAACGGCTGAAAACAAAGGAAAATACATAAAGATAAGGCCTAAGGCTGTTGTAGTTGCTACTGGAGCAAGTGAAAAGGCTTCAGCCTTTCCTAATAATGATTTGCCGGGCATTTATGGTGCAGGGGCAGTTCAAACACTAATGAATGTTTATGGGGTATTACCAGGAAAGAGGGCTCTAATGGTTGGAGCAGGAAATATTGGTTTAATAATTGCTTATCAGCTAATGCAGGCTGGGGTAGATGTGGCAGCAGTTATCCACCATTCTCCAAGAATAGGTGGGTATCATGTTCATGCTTCAAAGATACAGAGAATGGGAGTACCTATTTTAACCAATCATGCAATCAAGGAAGCTAAGGGTAAGGATAATGTAGAAAGTGTAGTTATCCATGAGCTTGATAGAGATAAGAATCCAATACCTGGATCTGAAAAGAAATTAGATGTAGATACTATCTGTGTATCAGTTGGTTTATCACCTCTAACAGAATTATTGGCTCAAGCAGGCTGTGAGCTTGAATATGTTAAGGAGTTAAGTGGACTTGTACCAGTAATAGATGATAGATATGAAACTAGTGTAAAGGGAATCTTTGTAGCTGGAGATACAGCTGGAGTTGAAGAAGCTAGTATGGCAATGGTTGAAGGATATTTATCCGGACTTTATGCAGCAGAAAGCCTAGGCTATAGACATCCTGATTTTGATAAACTAGCAGAAGACTATAGGTCACAGCTAGCAGCATTACGAAGAGTAATGTCAGGTGAAAAGAAGAGAATGGACCTACCAGATGCAGAAAAATTCAGGAATAAATTTCCAAGCTTAGATAGGATAAATGAAGGTCCTGTTGCTATTATAGAGTGCTTTCAGGAGATACCTTGTAATCCTTGTACTATTGCATGTAATAGACACGCTATTGCAATGATGGAGGATATAAATGACCTTCCACAGCTTGATATAGAAAAATGTAATGGCTGTGCATTGTGTGTAAGCAAGTGTCCTGGTCTTGCAATAATGGTTGTTGATGGCAGCTATTCTGATGATGAGGCTTTATTTAAGATTCCATATGAATTTACACCTTTGCCTAAGGATGGCGATATAGTTAAGGGGTTAGACAGATTCGGCAATTATCTAACTGACGTTAAAATTGTAAAGGTTCAAAATCTTAAGTCCTTTGACAGGACCCCTTTAATCCATGCAGCTGTTAATAAGGATTATATATATGAATTCAGAAATATTAGAATGGGGGATATATAGTTATGGACGATAATACTATAATTTGCAGATGCTCTGATATTACCCTAAAGGAATTAAGGGAGTTGATCAGTAAAGGATATACCTCAGTGGAAGAGATAAAAAGGATAAATAGAGCCGGTATGGGACCATGTCAAGGGAGAACCTGTGAAAATTTAATACTTAGAGAAATTGCAGCCTTCAAAGGAGTAGATATTTCTGAATTGAAGATATCAACAAGAAGACCTATAGTTAAGGGAATAACTCTTGGACAAATAGCTTCTGCAGGAGGTGACAGTCTTGAATAAGACGGCAGATGTACTAATAATCGGTGGTGGAATTTCCGGATGTGCCATAGCCTATAACCTTGCTAAAAAGGGAGTTAAAAATATAGTAGTATTAGAAAAAAACTATCTTGCCAGTGGTGCAACAGGAAGATGTGGAGCTGGAATCAGACAGCAATGGGGAACGGAAATGAATTGCAAGATTGCAATGGAAAGTATAAAGTTCTTTGAGACTGCTAATGAGGAGTTAGAATATGATGGTGATATAGAATTCAAGCAAGATGGCTATCTGATAGTTGCTTCTACCCCTAAGGAGGATGAGCAGTTCCAGAAAAACGTAGCACTTCAGAGATCCCTTGGTATGGAAGTGGACTATTTAACTCCACAGGAAGCTAAGAAAATAGTACCTTATTTGAATACAGAAAAGCTAACGAGTGCTACCTTCTGTCCAAAGGATGGACATTTAAATCCATTCTTAACAACTGATGCCTATGCTAAGGCAGCGACTAGATTGGGTGTAGAGATATATACCTATACCACAGTTACTGGAATTAAAACTAAGGATGGTAAGGTCATTGGTGTTATGACAGATAAGGGAGATATAGCTACGAATATTGTAGTTAACGCGGCAGGTGGATATTCTAAGCAAATAGGTGAAATGGCAGGTGTAAATATACCTGTTTACTCCGAAAGACATCAGATATTAGTTACAGAGCCAGTGGAGCCAATGCTTGGTCCTATGGTAATGTCATTTTCATTAAATATATATTGTCAGCAAACTCCTCATGGCTCCATAATAATGGGGCGAGGAGACTCAAATGAGCCAAAGGATTTAAGAATTACATCAAGCTGGCAGTTCTTAGATGAAATGGCTAAGACAGTCACAGATTTACTTCCTCCTATAGGAAAGCTTAGAGTTATAAGACAATGGGCTGGACTATATAATATGACTCCAGACAGACAGCCAATATATGGTGCTGTTAAAGGATTAGAAGGCTTCTATCTTGCATTAGGCTATAGTGGTCATGGATTTATGTTTGGACCTATGACAGGATTACTGATGTCAGAATTGATTTTAGGGGAAGAATTAACTATAGATATAAGCAAATTGAGTATAGATAGATTCGCTAAGAATGAATTAGTATTTGAACCATCAGTAGTGTAATATTCATTGGGGCCAGCCCCCCAGAGGATGTTCGCTGGGGGCTGGCCTTAAATATTTACATATATTTTCTATTGATTAAATATAACTTAGAATGATATACTTATTCAAAGGTAATAAAACGGGGGAGATCTTGTTGGAAGATAAAACTTTTGAATTATTAGAAAGGATGTATTCGGAGTTATTAGAGTTTAAAAGAGAAACAAATGAAAAACTTAACGATGTAAAAGGACATATTCTTAGAATAGAAAATGACCATGGCCAGAAGCTAAATGTACTATTAGACGGATATAAACAGAACGCAGAGGGCATCACTGAAATAAATGGCAAATTAGATAAGTTAACGGACAGAGTTGAAAATCAAGAAATAAAACTACAAGTATTGAAATCAGCAAAATAAAACCGAGTGAACATCCACTCGGTTTCGAATTTATACGTTAAATCTAAAATGAACTACATCTCCATCTTTCATTTCATATTCCTTACCTTCAATTCTTAAAAGTCCCTTATCTTTTGCAGTTGCTAAATTACCACCAATAGCCATTAAATCATCATATGCGATAACCTCAGCTCTGATAAAGCCTCTTTCAATATCGGTGTGGATTTTTCCTGCTGCCTGTGGAGCTAATGTACCTTTTTTTATAGTCCAAGCTCTAGTTTCAGGTTCTCCAGCTGTTAAGAAGCTTATTAGTCCAAGAAGATGGTAGCTTGCTTTTATAAGCTTATCAAGACCTGATTCAGATAAACCTAAGTCGGAAAGAAATTCTTTTCTTTCTTCTGGAGCTAATTGAGATATCTCTTCTTCTATCTCTGCACTTACAACGATTACTTCTGCATCTTCTGTAGCAGCAAATTCCTTAACTTTTTGTACATATAAATTGGAATCCTCGTCTACTACATCATCCTCTGATACGTTTGCTACATAAATAATAGGCTTTGAACTAAGCAAGTTTA
>DAIUFH010000015.1:0-36556 GCA_036844705.1 Tissierella sp. | reverse complement strand
AGCTGTAATCATACTGTAAAACTCAGGATGACAAGAATGTATGCGATAACAATCGGTTGACTGTTAATAGTAACGAAGTATTAAATAATCTTGAGGATTAATATTATATAGCTTACTTTCAATGTTGGAGCTATGTTCTATCATAGCTTCATTTGTCTTTAAGGTAATGGTTTTTGAAGACATATTTACAGCAATTATAATTCTGTTGGACTCGCTATATCTTTCAAATACAAATACACCGGCATCATGTATAATACATTTATATTTTCCATCTAAAAATACTTTGTTTTTTCTTAAATCTGATAGGTATTTGTAATGCTCAATCAACTCGATGTTTTCGTTTCCCCAAGGAAAACATCTTCTATTGAATGGATCCTCAAAGCCCTCCATTCCAGCCTCATCTCCATAATAAATACATGGAATGCCCGGAAGTGTAAATTGCAACAAACTTGCAATTTTAAGTAAGGATATCCCTCTTTTCAGCTCTTTCTCATTTAGAGTATATATGGACTTTTCATCCTTACTTAAGGGTACATCCGTAATTCCAAGAACTGTAAGAATTCTTATTGTATCATGAGTTCCAAGAATATTCATAAGAGAGTTCACCGTACAAGTTGGATAATTTTCAACAATAAAATTCATCGTCTCATATAATGAAGTGCAGTCTTTGTTTTTGATATAGTCGATTATTGCATCTTTTAATGGATAATTCATTACCGAGTCAAGCTGCATTCCACAAAAATACTCTTTTAGTTTCCCATAAGATATCTTGTTTGAGCCATATTCCCATACTTCTCCTACTATATAGACTTCACTATCCTGCTCTTTAACAGCTTTACGAAGTCTTTCTAGAAATTCATTTGGTAATTCATCAGCTACATCTAGTCTCCAGCCTTTAACACCGGCTTTCTGCCAGTATCTTAATACTCCATTATCACCTGTTATAAAATCAATGAAATCTTCATTCCCTTTATTAATAGTTGGCAGTGTTTTTATGCCCCACCAGCTTAAATAATCATCATCCAAATTATTGAATGTATACCAATTATAATATGCTGAATCCTTACTTTGATAAGCTCCAAGACAATTGTAATTACCGTACTTATTAAAATAAACACTATCAGCTCCCGTATGACTAAATACTCCATCAAGAATGATACCTATACCTAGCTTTTCCGCTTCCTTGCAAAGTGATATCAAGTCTTCTTCATCCCCAAACATTGGGTCGATTTTAAAATAATCTCCTACATCATATTTGTGATTTGAATAAGCTTCAAATATAGGAGATAGATAAAGCATATTTACTCCTAGGTCAGCAAGATAGGGCAACTTTTTCTTTATACCTTCTAGATTTCCACCAAAGAAATCATTATTTTGAATCTCTCCATTTTCATCAGGAAGATAGTTAGGTATCTCTTCCCATTTACGAATGATTGTATTATTCTTCTTATTTAGAATTTTTTCTCTGTAAAACCTATCAACAAATATGTGATATATGATGCCACCTTTAATCCATTCAGGAGTTTTATAATTTTTAGCATAGATTAATAGCTCATAACTTTTGGTGCAATTATTTTCATCTAAAATAAAGCTATATAGATATTGTCCCTTATCCTTAATGGAAAAGCTAGCTTTATACAGATCATATGAATAATGTGTACCAACCCACTCCATGGGAATGTTCATGTAGAAACAGCTGCTTAAATCTTGTCTTTTTTCAACATGAATCATAGGAATATCTTTTATATTTCTTTTCACATATATACTTAGAGTTATGTCTTCTTCTGTTTCAATCCCACCTTGGGGATATCTATAGAATTCAGATTGTTTATCAAATATATACATAATATCTCCTTTATTTATCCAATTTCCATATCTTATGGGCATATTCTTTTATGGTTCTATCTGAAGAAAATACTCCTGCCTCTGCAATATTCATTAAAGACATCTGATTCCATTTCCTCTTATCGTCAAAATATAGATGGGATGCCTTATTGTGTATATTTATATAGCTATCAAAATCTGCAAAACACATATATGGGTCTCCTACCTGATTTTCTCCTAAAAAATATTTACTTATAGATTCAAAGTTCTTTCCAGAAACACCCTTATTTAAAAAATCTACAATTTTTCTTAGCATAACATTTTCTTGATAATATTGAATTGAAGAATAGCCCCTTCTCCACAACTCCTCAACTTCATAATCCTTCATTCCAAATAGAAAGAAGTTTTCTTCGCCAACCTGATCAATAATCTCCACATTAGCACCATCATATGTCCCAATAGTTAAAGCACCATTTAACATAAATTTCATATTTCCTGTACCACTTGCCTCTTTTCCGGCTAAGCTTATCTGCTCACTTAATTCCCCAGCAGGTATTATGATTTCAGCTAAAGAAACTGAATAATTCTCTAGAAATACTACATTGATATTTTTTTTAATATTGGAATTCTTATTTATATATTCACTTAGGGCATAGATTAACTGAATAATTTCTTTAGCTCTAAAGTAACTAGGTGCTGCCTTGGCTGCAAATATAAAAGTTTCTGGAACAATATTCTTTGTATTTCCTTCATTTATATCAATAATCAAGCTAATAATCCTTAAAACATTTAGCAATTGTCTTTTATACTCATGAAGTCTTTTTGCCTGTATGTCAAATATGGAATCTATATTTAACATAATATTATTATTTTTAAAAACATAATCTGCCAGTCGTTTTTTGTTATCATATTTAATATTATTTAACTCATATAGTACTCTATCATCTTCTATATAATTTTTTAGCTGCGATAATATTTCAGGATGTACAACATATTCAGGTCCTAAAAGCTCATCAAGTAATTTTTTTAGCATCGGATTAGCTTGGTTTAACCATCTTCTTTGAGTAATACCATTGGTTACATTTGTAAATTTATTCGGACTATATTCATAGAAATTTTTAAATACTGTTCTTTTCAATATTTCTGAATGAAGCTTTGCAACTCCATTGACAGTGTGACTTCCTATAATACAAAGATTGGCCATATTCACCTTGTCATATCCAAATATAGACATTTGAACTGCCTTGTTCCAATCTCCATGATATCTTGATTTGGCTTCATTTAGAAAACGATTATTGATTTCTGTAATAATCATAAATATTCTTGGCAGCCTATTCTTTACTATATTTAAATCAAATGTCTCTAAGGCTTCAGTAAGGACTGTATGATTTGTATAGGATACAGTACTAGTAACGATTTTCCATGACCTTTCCCAAGAATAATGATATTCGTCCATAAAAATACGCATTAGCTCTGGAATAATCAGTGCCGGGTGAGTATCATTAATATGGATAGCTACCTTTTCACCAAAATTATTTAGTGTCTTATATCGTAGCAAATGTTTTTTTACCATATCCTGAGCTGAGGCTGATACGAGAAAATATTGCTGTTTAAGCCTTAGAGTTTTCCCTTCATCGTGCGAGTCAGCAGGATAAAGTACCTTGGAAATTGCCTCTGCCATGGAATCCTCGGACAATGCTCTTATATAATCCCCTTGTGAAAAAAGATTCATATCTATTGAGTTGAGGCTTCTTGATTCCCACAGTCTCAAAAGGCTCACACCTTTGCTATCATAACCGGATATGAACATATCGTAAGGTATAGCTTCAATTTCTGTTGGGTGCTCATAATATATCTTTAGGCCCTCATCTGTCCATTGCTCCTTTACCTTGCCATCAAATTTAACGATGACACGCTCTTCAGTCTTAGGTACTAGCCATACATCTGAGGTTGTTAACCAATCATCAGGAACTTCAGTCTGCCAGCCATCTACAATTTTTTGTTTAAATAATCCAAATTCATATTTTATAGAATAACCAACTGCAGGGTATTCAAGAGTAGCAAGAGAATCCATAAAGCAGGCAGCAAGTCTTCCAAGTCCACCATTGCCAAGACCTGGATCCTTTTCTATAGCATATAGTTCATCCAATGTAGCACCATATTTTTTCAATGCAACAGAGGCTTCCTTTTCAATCTTTAAATTGAATAGATTGTTTCTAAGGGACTTCCCTACTAAAAATTCCATGCATACATAATAAACTTGCTTGTGGTCGTCCTTACTAGCTTCATTAGCAAATTTATTTCTCTTCTTTAACAGAATATCCCTTATGACCGTAGATAGAGCTCTATAAACCTGATTCAAATTTGCACTCTTGGGCTCAATGTTCCAATAACGTGAAATCTCCTCATCAATAAGCCTATTTATTAATTTCGAATCTATATTTATTTCTGTCATCATTTAGCTCCTATCAGTAAGTTTTCATACATATTATAATATTCTTTCGCAGACTTTTCCCAAGTAAAATCCATCGACATCACTACTTCAACTAGCTTTCTAAATTCTTCCTTATTATTATATACAGAAAGAGCCCTTTTAACAGTAATTGCCAATGCCTCCGAGGTCTGGTCATAGAAAGTAAAGCCATTGCCAGAGCCTATGCCATAATCCTTTATAGAGTCCTTAAGTCCTCCTGTCTCCCTTACTATAGGAACTGTCCCATAGCGAGATGCTATCATTTGAGCTATTCCGCAGGGTTCACTAATGGAAGGCATCAAAAGGAAGTCGGCACCTGCATATAACTTCCTGGCAAAGTTAGAATTAAAGTCAACTTTCACGGCTATTTTATCGTGATATTCTTCCTGCAGAGCCTTGAATCTAAGTTCATAACTTCTATCACCTTTCCCCAATATAATAAACTGTACTTTTTCCTTTAGTATGTCTTCTATTCCGTTTATTAATAAATCTATTCCTTTATGCTTTACAAGTCTTGAGATTATAACAATTATAGGTATATCTACATCTTGTGGAAGACCTGTCATCATTTGAAGATTGGATTTATTTTGATATTTTCCTTCTATATTTTCCTTGTTATAGCTTTCAAACAAAGCCATATCTGTTTCAGGATTATAATATTCCGTATCTATACCATTTAGTATCCCTCTAACCTTAGAGGCATTCTTATTTATAATGGGAGCTAGACCATGGGCATAAAAATCATCAAAGATTTCTTTTGAATAGCTTTCACTAACAGTGCTGATGACATCACAAGTCTCCATAGCTCCCTTAAGTATGTTAAGCGAACCATTGAACTCTACAATTGATTTTTCTTCGTTATATAATTCAAAAACATCCTCTGCAATTTTTAAATCATAAATACCTTGATACTCAATATTATGAATGGTCAATATGGTTTTAATCTTGTCGAATTTTTCATTTAAAAATTTAGTTTTTAAATATATGGAAATCAATGCTGTTTGCCAATCGTTTGTATGAATAATATCCGGTATAAAATCAATCATTGGCAATATGGATAAAACTGCCTTTGAGAAATATGCAAATCTTTCGCCGTCATCATAATGTCCATAGCAATCTCCTCTTTTAAAATAGAATTCATTATCTATAAAGTAATATACTACATTATTCACTACTTGCTTGAATACACCGCAATATTGCTCTCTCCATGCCAATGACACTGTGGTTTTGCCTATGAATTGCATGCCACTTCTATCCCATATATTTTGGTACAACGGCATGATTATTCTTATATCAACCGATTCCCCATATTTTGCTGTTAAAGCTTTTGGAAGTGATCCAGCCACTTCTCCCAACCCACCAGTTGAAATGAAGGGAGATGCCTCCGATGTTACATAAGCAACTTTCATTTTATCCATCTAATCACCCCTAAACAATAGAATATCTCTTTATAAAGAACGGACAATTTGAATTTCCCAATAAAACTCTGTTATTAGTCACATATGCATGTGTGTCCAAAACTATTGAATCTAGCTTTGCGTTTTCACCAATATTTCCATGAGAAATTACAATGGAATTTTTCACTACAGCTCCTTTTCCAATTCGCACTCCTCTGAAAATAATGCTATTTTCCACAGTACCTTCTATTGTACACCCACTTGCTATAAGCGAGTTTTTTACACTGGCATCCTTACAATATTTCGTAGGCGCAGAGTCCTTTGTCTTTGTATATATTGGACCAATATTCGAATAAAACAAGCTATCCAGATTTTCTTTCTTGAGTAAGCCCATACTATTGTCATAATAGCTCTGTAGAGAATCAATATGTGCAAAATATCCATTGTACTCGAAACCATAAATTTTAATGGATTTAACTTTCCTCGTCAACACATCTATACTAAAATCACTGTAATTTCTAGCAATTGCATCATATATTAAGGCTTCGAGAAATTCCTTATTCATAATCCATGTATTCAATCCCACATTATATGTACCACTGGTTATAGGATAAACTAAAACATCATTTGCTCTATTATCTTCATCAAATCCATAGATTATCTTGTGTGTAGAAGTATTTCTATCTATATCTGTCCTAATATATAAAGCAGTTATATCTGCTTTTTTCTCTACATGATAAGCAATTACATCCTTGTAATTTATGTTGTAAATCATATCACTATCAGATAAGATGACATACTTTTCCGATGAAGATGAGATATATTCTAGGACTCTTTTTAGTGCATCAAGTCTCCCATGAAATAATCCATGGTTTTCACCAACAGCATATGGAGGAAATATTAAAATACCGCCTTTTTTTCTTGATAAGTCCCAATCCTTACCAGAGCCCACATGCTCCATCAATGACTTATAGTTGCTTTTAGTTATGATGCATACCTTGTCTACACCAGAGTTAACCATATTTGCCAAGGGAAAATCTATAAGCCTATATCTACCTCCATATGGAATAGCTGCTACAGATCTATGTGATGCAAGCTCTGTCATGCTCCAATCCTGCATATCCGAAAATATAATCCCTAAAGCATTCATTTTGCACCTCCTAATCGTTATTGATAATGCTATCTCTCGGCACTACAGTTATACCATTATTTTTTTCAATTGGATTTCCAATTTTAAGATCAGGTCCTATATTGACTGCTTCGTCAATTATAGAATTGTTAATAATTGTATTTTCTTGTATTTCAACATCTGCCATAATTACAGAATCCTTTACAACGGCATTCTCACCTATTTTTACTCCAGAGAAAATTATGGAATTTTCAACATCACCATATATAACTGCACCTTCTGAAATTATACAATTTCTAACTGTTGAATTTTGACTTATATAATGAGGAGGCATTTCAGCATGCCTTGAATATATGGTCCAGTCCTTTGATAAGTCAAATACATTTTCATCCAATAAATCCATATTTGCTTGCCATAATGATTCTATCGTACCTACGTCCTTCCAATATCCTAAAAACTCATAGGAATATAACTTCTCCCCTGATTCTAACATCAATGGAATCACATCCTTGCCAAAGTCTTTAGTAGACTCCGGATTTTTTTCATCTAATTTTAAGTATTTTTTTAATTTATCCCAGTTAAATATATATATCCCCATAGAAGCCTTTGTGCTTTTAGGATTTTTTGGCTTTTCTTCAAAATCTACAATCCTTCCTTCATCATTTGAACTGAGAATTCCAAATCGTGATGCTTCTTTGACTGGAACATCAATTACAGATATTGTGCAATCTGCATTCTTTTCCTTATGATATTGCAGCATCAATGAATAATCCATTTTATAAATGTGATCTCCTGAAAGAATTAGTACATATTCAGGGTTATATTGATCAATAAAATCCATATTTTGATAAATGGCATTAGCTGTACCAGAGTACCATTCGGAGTCATCTACTCTCTGATATGGGGGAAGAATCTGAATTCCTCCATTCATTCTATCTAAATCCCATGACTTTCCATCTCCTATGTATGAATTCAATAGAAGAGGCTGATACTGTGTCAAAACCCCTATTGTATCTATTCCTGAATTTACACAATTTGAAAGCGGAAAATCAATAATCCTGTACTTCCCACCAAATGGTACAGAAGGTTTGGCAATTTTTTGAGTCAATACCCCTAATCTACTTCCCTGCCCACCAGCAAGAAGCATGGCAATACATTCTTTTTTAACTAATCTCATATATATGCCCCCCTATTCCATCTAAATTGTAATTTTTATCCTTCCTTAAGAAAATAATTGATAATGGTGGTACAGTAAGGGATATGTTGTAGTCATAGCCATGAAGCTTACCCTCTGTTGAAGATAGTTTTGCACTATTACCCGATCCAGTACCTCCATATTCTAGGGCATTGCTGTTAAAAACCTCTGAGTAGATTCCTTCATCTGCCCCAATTAGATAATCGTGTCTTTCCACGGGGGAAAAATTAATTACCGCTATTAATTCATCTCCCTTCTTATTTATTCTCTTAAATGCTATGATGTTTTGTTCGAAATCATCGTTAGATATCCACTTGAATCCATCCCAAGAATAATCAATTTCCCATAGTTCTGAATTATCAAGGTAGAATTCGTTCAAACCTTTTATATATATGCTAAGTTTCTTATGATATTCATAATCTAATAGAAACCATTCGATTTCTTCGTTGAAATTCCATTCTACAAACTGTCCTATTTCATATCCCATGAAATTAAGCTTCTTCCCAGGATGTGCCATCATAAATCCCAAAAGTGTTCTTACATTTGCAAATTTTTCTTCATAGGATCCAGGCATCTTATCAATAATTGATTTTTTACCATGTACCACTTCATCATGGGATAAGGGTAGTATATAGTTTTCACTAAAAGCATAGTGCAAGGAAAATGTAATATTCTTATGCTTGTACTTCCTAAAGAAAGGATCCGTCTGCATATATTCCAAAATATCATTCATCCATCCCATGTTCCATTTGAAATTGAAGCCAAGTCCACCTAAATATACTGGCTTCGTAACCATCGACCAAGCAGTTGATTCTTCAGCAATCATCATGATATTTGGATGAAGCTTAGATACTACACTATTTAACTTCTTAAGAAATTCTATAGCTTCGAGGTTTTCATTACCTCCATAAATATTTCTTTTCCAATCACCATGTTTCTTGTCATAATCCAAATAAAGCATTGAACTTACAGCATCAACTCTAAGACCGTCAACATGAAATTCCTCAATCCAATATATTGCATTTGAAATTAGAAAAGAGTGAATCTCTAATCTTTTGAAATTAAATTTATGTGTACCCCAACCCTTGTTTTCTCTAATCCATTCTTCTTCATATTCATAAAGATAGCTTCCGTCAAATTTATACAATCCATGAGCATCCTTAGGAAAGTGAGCTGGAACCCAATCAAGAATAACCCCTATTCCGTTTAGATGGCATTCATCAATTAAATACTTTAAATCTTTGGGCTCTCCAAAACGTTTTGTTGGTGCATAATATCCTGAAATTTGATATCCCCATGAGCCATCATATGGATGCTCCATAATAGGCATTATTTCAATATGAGTAAAAAAATGTTCTTTTAAATGAGAGATGAGACTATGAGCAATTTCTCGATATGTAAACAAACTTCCATCTTCTTTTCGCTTCCATGAAGATAGATTCATTTCATATATATTTATTGGATTTTCATACAGATTAATGGATTTTCTATATTTCTGCCAGTGATTATCCCGCCATGTATAATCATTGATATCATGAACAATGGATGCTGTTTCTGTTTGTGTTTGTGATAAAAAAGCGAAGGGATCTGATTTAAAATTTTCTTCACCTTCGTTTGTAGTTATGAGATATTTATATAGCTCACCAGCTTCGATATTGGGCATAAAGAGCTCCCATATCCCACTGTTTTCAATTCTTTTCATTTGATGCTTGCTAGTTTTTTGCCAACAATTGAAGTTTCCTACAACATGTACACTTTTTGCACATGGTGCCCAAACTCTGAATATAGTCCCTCCATTATCATCAATAATATGAGCACCTAGATATTTATATGTATAATAATTTGTACCTTGATGAAATAAATATATTGGTAGTTCATTCTTATTTTTCATAAATACACTCCATTGGTAAATTCTATATTTATTTCTATTATACCCTTAAAATATCAGAATCAAGTAATTTAATTATTTAAAAACAAATTATTTAAGCATTTGACTATTCTTATAAAAATCTTTCCATGGATCCTTACCTTCAATTCTCAAAAGTGCATCATATATATCAATACCATCAGGAGCCACTGTATCAAGTTCATCCCACGAAATAGGCATGGATACCTTGGCTCCTTTTCTTGCTCTAAGGGAATAAGGTGCAATACTCGTGGCACCTCTTCCATTTCGAATCCAATCGATAAATATTTTTCCTTTACGGTTAACCTTTCTTACATTACTGGTATAGCGATCAGGCCATTTCTGTTCCATAACTTCAGCAACGAGCCTTGCAAAATCATGAAATGTATCCCAGCTCACAGATGGTTTTAAAGGAACTACCACATGATACCCCTTGCCACCACTGGTCTTGAGATATGAGTTAAGCGAAAGCTCCATAAGAATACTTCTCATATCCCGTACACCCTGGCGTATTCTGCTTAAATCCATTCCTTCATCAGGGTCTAAATCAAATACCATCATATCCGGATTTTCAAGGTTGTCTACACGGCTTCCCCAGGTATGAAATTCCAAGGTTCCCATCTGTGCTTCATATACAAGTCCAGCTGTACTCTCAATATAAAAGTATTCTTCCATATCTCCGTCTCCGGTAGTAATAGGTATCGTTACTATTCCTTTTCTGTCAGAAATAGGATGCTTTTTATAGAAGCAGGTTTCTGATATTCCCTTTGGACATCGTACAATACTGAGGATTCTTTTGCTCACATAAGGCAGCATACGTTCAGAAACTTTTTCATAATACCTTATTACATCTTTTTTTGTGATTTTAGGTTCATCAAATATTATCTTGTGTGGATTAGTAATCTTAATCCCTTCAATAAATATATTGTTTTCATTTACTTCTATTGGTCTTTCCATTTCCTCTACTTTTTCCTTTTTAATATCCTTTGGAGCTTTA
Organism: Tissierella sp.; assembly: GCA_036844705.1. Lineage (GTDB taxonomy): Bacteria > Bacillota > Clostridia > Tissierellales > Tissierellaceae > DAIUFH01. Next base: position 25,635 of record DAIUFH010000015.1, on the reverse strand, counting down.
TCTTCCCGCAATCCTTTAAAGCTTGCTTGTCTTAGTATATTGTCTTTGGTCCATTCGGCAAATTTTATTTCCGCAACTAGTTCAGGTTCAAGCCATATAACCTTCTCATTTGCCCTAGGCTTTGGAATCTGGTTAAAAGGGGAATCTATTCTTATTAAGCTCGCAAATTTTTTCTCAAGCATCTCAGAGTCATCCTGACTAATACCTGTACCAGCACGACCAACATAATCTAACTTATCACCATCATATATTCCAAGTAAAAGTGAGCTTACTCCACTGGTTTTTTTGTCTGAAAGTGAATATCCTCCAATTACAAATTCCTGCCTTTTATCACATTTAATTTTGATCCAATCACCATTTCTTGCACCGCTATAGGTGGAATCAGCTTTTTTCCCTACTATACCTTCCATATTGGCATCACAGGCTGCAGCAAAACATTCCTTCCCATTTCCTCTGACATAACGGCTATAGTATAGGTTCGGTGGTGCATCTTTCATCAAGTCTTTTAATATTTCTTTTCTATGAATCAAAGGATGCTTGCGAAAATCCACTCCATCCAAAGCAAGAAGGTCAAAGATAATGTAAGTCAGATTTTTATCCTCTGGATTTCTCATATAGTTCTGCAAAGCATGAAAATCTGTTTTGCCCGATTTATCAGTGATTACCATTTCACCATCCAATACCATTGCCCTACCAGAAGAGAAATCAATAATAGAGGAAACGATTTCATAAAAACGGTCTGAATAATCATTTCTGTTTCTACTCATTAGCTGGACACTGCTGCCCTCCACAAAAGCCATGATTCTATAACCATCGTATTTCAACTCATAGAGCCATTCCTCACCATCAGGTATTGCATTAACCAATTTGGCAAGCTGCACATCAGCTATTTCAAAAGGGTTTCTTATTACTTTCTCATCTTCACCTTTCTCGATTTCCTTCATATTGCGTCCAGTCCTAACGCTAGTTGTATATTCCGATATTCCATCAGTTACTTTTACATACTCGTCTCTTTCCTTCAACAAAAGCCAGTTATCTTTCGTCTCACTGGATTTCGCATTCCATCGGATTAGCGTCCACTTTCCCTTAAGTCGTAATCCTTTAAGGACAAACTTTAACTCACCTTTAATAAGTCCTTCCTCTACATTTCCATAAGGTTCCCAGAATCCTTCATCCCAAAGCATCACCGCTCCGCCACCATATTGTCCCTTGGGAATAGTCCCTTCAAAATGCCTATATTCCATTGGATGATCTTCCACCTTCACAGCTAGCCTTTTGTCATGAGTATCATAGGAGGGACCCTTAGGTACTGCCCAACTCAAAAGGACTCCATTCCATTCAAGACGCAAATCGTAATGGTCTCTGCGAGCCATATGGTGCTGAACCACAAATCTTAATCCAATACCTGAAACTTTTGTTTTTCCTTCTGGCTCAAAGGTATTTTCAAAATCTCTCTTTTTATTGTACTCCTTTAGTTTTGTAGTCATAAATAGCGGAAACACCTCCTAAAGAATTATTGTTTCCCGCCAAGATATAAGTATTCTTGCTGTTAGTTAAATATTGGTATGACCAATCTTACTTCAAATAAATCACCATTTATTGATATGGACAACTCTCCGTTCATTAGCTTCATCAAATTTCTAGCAATATATAGTCCCAGACCACTGCCTTCTGTATGTCTGGACCTTTCTCCCCTTACAAATTGCTCCATTAATTCATCGGGGTCAATATTTAATTTATCCTTAGAGATATTTTTTAAAGTAAATGATACAAAATCTCCCTCATGCCTTATATCACCATAGACCCTAGTTTTCTCCTGTGTATATTTGCATGCATTTCCTATGACGTTTTCAAGTACTCTTCCTAAATGATTTCCATCAGCCAAAACATAAATATCATCCTTAGGATCAAATACAAACGTGATTTCCTTTTCATTAAACATCGAATCAAACTCTCCGTAAATTTGTGAAATTAATTCATTCAACTCCAATTTTTCCGGATTTATATTTACATTTCCTGTCTCTGTTTTAGACGCATCAACTAAATCTATTATTAGTACCTTCAATCTTTTGGAGTTTTTGTCTAGAACTGAAACATAGTCCAAAGCAGTTTTATCCTTTATATCCAGATTCTTCAACAAGTCCGTATAGTTAATAATAGAGGTTAATGGTGTCTTTAAATCATGAGAAATATTTGTAATCAATTCTGTTTTGAGTCTTTCCGATTTCAATTGACTTTCAATGGTTTTCGAGATATTTTTGTCTATATTGTTCAACATACTTACTGCCTCCAAAGTAAAATCAGAAGAACCCATATATGAAATATCAGTCTTTTGCAATTTAGCAATATTATTTATGCCATGTATTATCTTATTTACCTGTTCAGCATAGTTTAGGACTGTAATCGATATTAGAAGTGTAAAAATAAACAAGCATAGGTATAAAAGATCTACTTCACTTATAAGCATTAGGAAAAAATACAAAATTAGAATTGAAGAGAACAGAAAAGGTAATATGATATCTTTATAAACTTTAAAATCACTTTTATGGTATTTAAATATATTGTAGAATAATAGAGACTTAAGAAACTTTTTTTTGATAATTCTATTTAAAATAATAATAAATTCAATTATTGCTCCGATTACAACCAATACCTCTGTTGATATAAAAAATTTTACCAACCTTACAATTCTACTTAGGTTGCTTCCAAATAATATCCTAAAAAAAGGCAGAAATGTTCCGCCTATAATATAGACCACTGCAATCAAAATTACAGCTCCTATAGTAAAAAATAATATGAAATATAAACACAATGGCTCAAGGTACATATTATTTAGGATATATTTTATCTTAGATTTTCTTGTAATATTATTATCCATTTAGTCACCTACAATTTTGTAGCCCATACCATAAACAGATTTTATATAGTCTGGCTCTCTAGGGTTGATTTCAAGTTTTTCTCGTAAATTGCTAATATGTACTGATATTATTTTCTTAACGTTATAAGCAGGCTGATCCCATACATATTCATATATTTCATTTGAAGAGAATACCCTATCTTTATTTTTAATAAGTAGTTTCAATATTCCATATTCATTTGGAGTCAGATTGACTATTTTATTATCTACTTTTACCTGCTTTATTTTATCGTTAAGTGCTATTGTACCTGATGTAAAAACATCTTCTTCTATTGTCATACTTCCGAGACTTGTATATCTTCTTAGATTTGATTTTACCCTAGCCAAAAGTTCTATAGCATTAAAAGGCTTGGTTATATAATCGTCTGCACCTACATTAAGACCCAATACCTTGTCTGTATATTCACTTTTAGCACTTAATATTATAATTGGAATATTGTTATCTGCTCTGATTTTTGACGTGGCTGCAATTCCATCAAGCTTAGGCATCATAACATCCATGATTATTAAATGTATCTCATTATTTTTAAGAACATCTAAAGCCTGTAGACCATCATAAGCAGAATAAACATTGTATCCCTCACTTTTTAAATAGATTTCAATTGCATCTACTATATCCTTCTCATCATCACATACCAAAATATTATAACCCATTTAATCACCTATCCAATGCCCCAAAAAATTTATTTATTATATAATGTAAATATAAAACCATCAATATTATTCCCGGATACATCGAATTCAATATCATCTTCTAAATAAATATATTTTTCATCTTCCATAAGTTTTACATAGAATATACGATAATTTTTGTATTTAAAAGCTTTTTCTAACGTATCGTAATTTTTAATAAATTCATGATATTCTTCCAGAGCAAGTTCTTTTTCTTCTATTATAGCACTATGAGGAAAACCTATAAAGCGAAAATGCCATGGTTCTTTTGAAATTCCGGTTATATTCTCTTTAGACTCTTTATATCTTTCAATAAATCCATCTTGTATTGCTGCTTCTCTAAATTCATTAAATATCCCATAGTAAGGAAAATCCGGACAAATAAAATCTATTTCTGATTTATTTTCCCCTAAATCAATAGCTAAGCCACTCTGATGTTCACTTTCATCGGGCTTTGCCACAAATTTTTGAGTAAATTCTATTCCATTTTCAGTTATTGACGAATCATACAAATCAGACTGTTCTTTTTTAGATCTAAACCCGCTTACAGGAACTATTCTACCCTCTGAACCTATATCATTTAAAATCCTTTTAAGAATATTTGCCACTCTCTTGTTTACTAAATGTTCACTATGATTGTCATCTATCGGTTCAAGATTTTCAATTATATGTTTCTCATTTATTCTGATTGGATGATTCTTATTGATTAATATTAAATTTCCATTATGTATATCTTCTGGTCTCAATAAAACTTCCTTCATTATTGCCCTCCCAATCCTAACTTAATTAAATTATCTAATATATCTCTATATTCTATACCTGAATGCAATAGCATGTTTGGAAATCTACTTCCCGTTGTAAATCCAGGTAATGTATTTACTTCATTAAATATAATATTGTCGTTTTTATCTAAAAACATATCTATTCTAGCTAAACCCGTACATCCTAAAGCTTTATATATGCCTATAGCTGTTTCTTTAATCTTTTCAGTTAAAGATTCTTCAATTCTGGCTGGAAGATGAATTTTCGAATTAGCTAAAGTATACTTTTCTTTAAAATCAAAAAACCCTCCCGGAAAATCAATTTCATCCACCGTTCCAACTATTAAATCATCATTGCCCATAATGGCACATCCTACTTCAAATCCATCGATATTCTCCTCTAAAACAACCCTGTTATCGTATTTGAAAGCTTCCTTAATTCCTCTAAACAATTCATTTTCATTTACTGCCTTAGTAATGCCTATAGACGACCCTTCATTGGCAGGTTTAACATAAATTGGAAATCCTACCCTTTTTGCAAACTCATTTATTTCTTCTTTAGCTACTCTACTATTGATAACTAGGCTTTTGGGAACTTTAAAACCTGCATAATCAACAATCTTGTGGGCATAATCCTTATCCATACAAATTGCACTTGAAGTCACATTGCACCCAACATATGGAATTCCCGCTACTTCAAATATGCCTTGGATACTTCCATCCTCACCATCTTTGCCATGCAGTACAGGAAATATAATATCAACTTTTCTGCGGCTAAATACATTATCTTTTATCTCAATTATTTCTTTATCTCCCTTATTCGATGATATCACAATTTGATTGCATTTATTATCTAAATACCAAGTATTGTCTTTTATTCCTTCAACTTCTCCATAGTATCTTAACCATTGACCTTCTCTGGTAATTCCAATCTTTATTACATCATATTTATCCTTATCTAAATTTTCTAAAACAGAACATGCAGATTTTAAAGATACTTCATATTCCGAGGAAGCTCCACCAAATATTACTCCTACTATTGTTTTTGACATTTTAATTTCCCCCTATAATAATTCCCAATTCAGATTCTATATCATACTGGATTTCATACTTGTTGTTAAGAATTAATTCCTTTCTAATAGGATAGTTATCGGAATTGTACCAAATTTTATATATCTCGTTATATCTGTAGATTTTACCATTTTCTTTTGTATATTTTAGATTCTCACTTTTAACCCTATAATGTATATTTTGATAAGTATCACTTAGTATACTCCCATAAATATATTCTTCATCAAATTCAAGCAAAATTTGATACCTATCCTTCGTATCATTTCTGACCTTTAAGTCCTTCCATCCCTCCGCAATTGTTGCGTCAACGCCTTCAGGTATTTCACCCTCCTGATGAGGCAATGTTTCTGCTGAATGTGGATGACGTTCTACAATTGTTAAGGGAGTATGCAAAAACAACCAAAATAGGAGATTGCTTATTTGACAAAGTCCTCCGCCCTTTACATTTATGACTTGGTCATCGACTACTGCCAAACCATCCTTATAGCTTCCGTATTTCTCTGCCTTCCTGGCAAGTTTCCAAAATGAAAATGTCTCATTAGGTTCAATTACAATTTTGCTAATTGTATTTGCAACCAGCTTAAGATTGTCTACCTTGTTTATCTGATATTGAATATCAAAGCCGCTTTTAGGATTAATCATCTTTGATTTAGTTGAATAAACTTTGTAATCAAAAGTATCATCTAGTATTTTCTTAGAATACTTATTGGAATCGAATATCATCCCTACATAAAAAAATAGCTTTCTTTGAAATTTTCTTATTGGTATAAGAAATGGAAATCTTTGCGTAATTCTCTTCTTTTTCATATGCCCTCCTAAACTATTTTGTCTTATGAATAAATCTTATAGTATAAAATCAATTATTTATGGCTTGCAAAGTCAAAGAAATGTCAAAGAAAAAATGAAAAAAAATGTCATTGATTGAGCTTAAAGCTCAATCAATGACATTGCACTAATTTTATTCCTCCCATATTATTTGAGAATTTTCCAACACCTTATCCCATTTATTCCCATCCTTAAATATTTTACTAAAATCAAATTCTCCATAATAAACAGCATCCACAGTATCTTTATTTCCTAATTGAAAAATGAAGTTATGTTCCACACGTTCTTTTTTACCATTATTCAACTTTCCCGAGGGAGAATTAGCAATAGTTGCAGTATAATAAAGTAATATAATATTTTTTTCTTCACCATCAATATTCACTTTTATGGGTTCAGTAGCCTTTACAGAATAATATTCTTTTCCATAATAATGAGATACAAGCATATCATCCTGTTCTTCAATTTTAATTAGGGATTCCGAATAGGGTATAATCCTATCAAAATGAAAAACAAAGCTTAAAGCACCAAATAAAATTAACCCCGTAAGCAATATTGATAATCCCGAAATAATTAATTTTTTATTTCTCCATTTCTTTTTGAAGTTCTTAATTATGGAAGCTTCTTTTTCAGCCGGAATATAGACCTCATTCTTCATTAATTCAACCTCCTTACTACATTCTTCACAATTTTTTAAATGTTCTTCTACCATTTTCTTTGTATCATCACTTACTACGTCATCTACATAAAGAGGTAAAATATCTCTAATAATATTGCAATTAATTTCTTTCATCATTCATCCCCTCCATATATTCCATTATTTGTTTTTTTGCTCTATGATAAGTTACTCTTGCCCAACCTGAACTTTTCCCAAATATCATGCCTATTTTCTCAAATGGCAATTCTCCAAATACTCTTAGAGAAAAAACCTCTTTATAAGGGTCTGACATAGTATGAATAAATTTGTGGATGATCAAGGCATCTTCTTCATTCATAAGATTTTCAGATATTGTAACACCTACATCGGTTATATCTTCAATAGAATCAAAATCTACTTGCCTTTTGTTTTTCTTATAATATGAATAATAGGTATTTTTCGCAATTGCAAACAGCCAAGCACGAATATCCTTAGAACCATCAAAGGTATCAATAGATTTTATGGCTTTAAAAAAGGCCTCCTGTGTTATTTCTTCAGCCATGCTCTCATTTCCCGATATAGATTTTATATATAAAAATACTTCTTTGAAATACAGATTGTATAGCTCCTCGAAGTCCATGCCTTTTTCACCACCTTACCTATATAACTTATGTAAATCAAAAACGTTACAAATTATTTTCATTTTATTTTATTATAACAATATACCACCAGGACAAGTAAACAATTAATAACCTGTTTTTACTATGTCCAAAAATAATATATAAATTGGAAAATAAAAAATGCTTAGGAGCCTACTTTCAAGGAAAGTAAGTCCTAAGCATATTCTAATTTTGATAAACAACCACTCCATTGATTATAGTATACATTACTTTTGCATTCGTATCTAAGGCAGGTATACCACGGAATATGACTATGTCTGCATCCTTACCAACTTCAATTGAACCTACTCTGTCATCAACTCCCATTATTCTTGCAGGGTTAATTGTTAGCATATTAATAACTCTCTCTATATCTCCTCCAAACCTTACTACTTCTCCAGCTTGAACGATTATAATATCAGGGTTACTTATTGGTCCATCCGTCATGATTGCACAAGGTACACCTCTCATGTCCAATTCTATAAGACTGTGGATGTCAATCTTTCCACATTCACCAGGAAGAAGAAGAACTCCGATGGGTCCATAAATTACACCTTTGCAATTTGAATTGCTAATATCATCATAGAAGTCACTTGCTCCCCAAGCGTGATCCAAGGTAAAATCAATATCAAATTCCTTAGCTATTCGAATCGTTGTCAACATATCAAACTGCTCGCAGTGTACCTTCAATGGAATTTCTTTTCTCAGTACCTTACATATGTTTTCCATGCCATAATCTAATTTGGGTCTTTTTGAAGGATCATCTGATAAACTTTTTTCCATATACTCTTTTCCCTTATTCAAATAATCTCTTATAACCTGAGCAATTCCCATTCTTGTCATGGGCAATTGATTTCTTTTACCATAAACCCCTTTTGGATTTCCACCTAAAGCCATTTTTAAAGCTATTGGGTTTTTTATGCACATATCTTCAATATTGTTACCATATGATTTTACAGCACTTACAAGTCCACCTATAACATTTCCGCTTCCAGGAGCAATGGCAGATGTGGTTATCCCTGACTCAATAGCCCTTTTAAACATTATAGAATCAGTGTCTATTGCATAAATTGATTCTACTTCAGGAGTAGCATTGTTTGTCATTTCATTCAAATCAGGATCACTCATATCTGATCCAAATCCTCCAATATGGCTATGAGCATCCACTATCCCAGGAGTTATGATCAAACCTTCAGCATCAATTATATTTGTACATCCCCAGTCATCTGTTTGACTTATAGCTTCAATCTTTCCATCCTTAATTAATATATTTCCTTTTTCTATTACTCCATTTGCAGATGTAAATATTTTACCACCTTTTATTACCAACATGATCCCGTCCTCCAAACACCAAGTACATTTTTACCATTAATAAATACTGCTTCAGCTTTTGAATCATATGATTCAATTGGATTGTTTGTCCATACAACAATATCTGCATCCTTTCCTGGTTCTATGGAACCTATCCTATCATCCACACTTAGTATTTTTGCAGCATTAGAAGTAATCATTTTTAACACATCGCTACTATTAATTCCGTTTTTATAGAATAATATGGCATTCCATAATAGTGATTCTTTTCCAGATGACATCCTATCACCAGTTGAACTTATTGAAATTGGAACATTTTTATTAATTAGTTCTCTCACTACGTCAAAATTCAGATTCTGACTGGCAGCAGACATTCCATTTGTCACATCGCCAAATATTATTTTTAGCTTATTATCAATTATCATATTAAGAATGTTCTCATTAACTCCATATGCACCTGTAAGTACAAGGTCTACATCAAAATCCTTCAATAAATGATTAAGAGCAACAATTTCAGAATTTGTATTACAGTTAATAAATAAAGGTGTTTTCTTTTCAACCACATCTTTTAATGAGATTAGTTTTGAATCATACGGCATTTCAGTAGAATAAGCCTCTGCTTTCTTCAAGTATTCCCTCAATAATGAAAATGTGCCCATCTTAGTCATTGGTGCCATATTTCTATCCTTATATACTGTGGTAGTTGTCCTAGAAACAGAGCCAACCACTCCAACCTTCTCCTTGATTAACATCTTATAAGGATGATCTCCAAAGGTCTTGAATACTGCAGCATACCCACCAAGAACATTAGATGTGCCAGGTGTAATACCTGCACTTGTTATCCCATATTCAAATACTCTTTGAAACATCATATTATCTTGATCAAAGGAATAAACAACATTCATTTGTGGAGTTATTGGATCCGAATGCTCTTCCAGGTCATTATCTCCCCATCCAGGTCCTGTACAGCCCCATATGTTTAAGGACTCAATAAAACCAGGTAGTACTACCTTGTCAGTTGCATCATATACAGGTATATCTTCATTTAATTCAATTTCTTTTGCTATTTGTTTTATCTTTCCATCCTTTACTAGGATATCAGTAGAATAGAATATATTTCCATTACCATCATGGATATTTCCATTTTTAATCAATATATCTTCATGCTCTTCATTCATAGTCTAAGCTCCTTTTTGGTTCAAATGTTGAGATACTAATAAACCACATTCAAGTTGGATAGCTATAAGCTTTTTAATTGGCACAACTTCATAATCCATTTCAGTTTCTAAATATTCACTTAAATCTTTTAATCTTGATTCTACCAAATTAAATGTAGATTCTAGTTTAGTTTTTGCCTCATCTTCTAGGTTCTCACCTTTATTAATTGCACTTTCCACAGCTCTCACCAATAAACCATAAGATAGCATTTTATAGAATCTAGTAACCAATAAATTGTCAAATTCTTCTGCGACAGTTGCTATTCTTTCAAAATCTGGATTATTCTCTATCATCTTAAGTGTAGCTTCGTTTGTGTTTTTATTATTAGTAAATGCCTCTAAAGCTAATCGGAATGGATTGTCCTTATCAATATAATCCTTAATGGAATTTAAAGTTTCTACAATAAACTTTGAATGTTCATCATCAAACTCCAAGCTTTTTATTACTGCCTCTTTTCTTGTCATGGTTCCTGGGCTTGAATCATTAATCCTTTTATCATAAAAATATGGCAGTTCTGTCAAAAGTGTAAACGAATTGTATTTTTTTGCGTAGTCAGCAGTACAGGTGCCTGTACGTATTTCATCTTGAGGATTTTCTATACCATATTTATCTAGGTAGTCATAACTTTGCTGAATACCTAAATCCTGATAAATGGCTGGTGATAGTTCAACGCAATAAGGAGCTTCAGGCTCTCCCAAATTCAATGGGATATTTTGTTTGTTTGCAGTTTTTCTCATTTCATCATAAATCTCTGGAACTTCCTTTGAAATATACCAATACACTCCGCCAAATCCAGCGTTATGCAATGAATAAATAAACTTTGGTTCAATCTCATCTATTAAATTCATCATTGCTTTAGTCTCGGGAATTGTATCGTGAAAACTTAGTTTTTTATAATCTATAGGATAAGTCCAGTCAACTTGTTGGTGACCAGCCGGTCTGAAAAAATTCCTTGAATAATTATATAGTGTATAAGGACCTTTAAACCATTTTTCATTAAGCTTTGTTCCATCTGCATCCCATGATTTGATAATGTACCATGTATAGTCCAGTTCTTCTCTCAACTCTTTATTTGAAGCTAGTTCTTCTGTAAAGTACTCTAGCATCATTGCCCCTATAGGTTCATTGGGATGTGGGCATCCAAACATTAATGCATTGCTTGAGCCATTTCCTATCTTCAGACAATATAAAGGATGATTATCTCTGGTTCTGCCCATTTCAAATATACTTACCACATCAGGATATTTCTCCGCTAATCTCTTGCTAGAGTTATCCATTTCATCTACTGTTAAAAATTCTTTATAATCAGGTATATTATTGATAACTTGTTCAAATAATTTATTCATTAAATCTCCTCCATTTTAAAAATAACTGCATATCAGTTTTTCAGATATGCAGTTATTTTTAATTCTATTTTTTGTTTAGTTAGCTAAATCAGTAAATGTATACTCAGCCCAACCCCATTTTCCAGCTCCATCTATTGGTAGATTAACAAAGTCCGTGTTGTTTGCATCATATCCGGCAAATGCTACTATTGGTACATATGGTAGATCTTCTGACAATACTTTTTGAGCTTCCTTATATAGTCTTGCTCTTTCTTCTTGATCTCCAGTAGCTGCAGCCTCTGCACATAGGCGGTCAAATTCTTCATTACTATATTCACCATAGTTAGAAGGCTGTCCAGTTCCAATACGTTTTGCTAACGCTGCAGGGTCTGGCCCCATAAATCCACCTTGCATCTCAATTATAAAGTCTCTTCTTTGAGATACCTTTTCATCCCATGCGTTAAACTCATGAACTTGAACTATCAATTCTATACCAGCTTCTTTTAAAGATGCTTCCATTAACTTTGCCGTATCTGGATATCCATTACCTTCAAATACATCGATAGTTATTCCAGTTACATAATAACCATTTGCATCTTGAGTATATCCTGCATCTTCAAGGATTTTTCTAGCAGCTTCTATATTAAAATCTGGTGATCTATCTTCAGAGTTTGATGCCCACTCTATTAATGAAGGATAGAAGTTATATTCCGGTTTTTGAACTCCATTGAATATTTTTTCTGATATTTCTTCTCTATTAATAGCTGTTGCTATAGCTTTTCTAACTGCTACGTCCGCTACCTTTTCATCTTTTAAGTTAAATATAATTCTCATTGGTGAAGGATACTCATTAAGAGCTAATCTAATGAAACTGCTTGCTTCTAGTTCAGATACATTTGCTGATGGGACATTTTCATATGCATCAATTTCTCCGTTTAGCAGCGCTTGGATAGCAGTAGCTTCATCTGGGATAATTGAGAATATTATTTTGTCCAATTTAGGAGAACCTTCGTGGTAATCTGCATTTTTAACTATAGTTATACTTTCTCCTTGTTTAAAATTAGAAAATTTGAAAGGTCCAGATCCAATGGGATCTTTTGTTGCTGGATTTTCTTCCCAAGTTTGTCCATTGTTAAAAACATGCTCTGGAAGTATAAATGTTGCATACCATCCCAAGTCTGCTATAAATGATACATCAGCTGTATTCATATTAAATACTACTGTATAATCATCAGGAGTTGTTATAGAATCTACAATTTGTAATTTTGTGCTAAAATAATATGATGGGTTAGCTTTAATTGTATCAAAAGTATACTTAACATCTTCACTTGTTACTGGCTCTCCATCATGCCATTTAGCATCATCTCTTAAGTAGAAAGTAATTGACAAACCATCTTCACTTACTTCCCAATTAGTTGCCAAATCAGGAATAATTTGCTTCGATGCATCCAATTTTACTAGTCTGTTATAAAGGTTTTGTACTATTGGATAAGCATTGTCATCAGCCAACATATCCGGGTTGAAAGACATAGGGTCTCCTATTGATCTAACAGCAAGTACTTTTTCTCCACCAGATACTTCTGTTCCTGGTTTATTTGGATCTGTAGGTGTTTCAGATCCCGATGTACAACCTACTAATGATCCTAAAACAATAATCAAAACAACTAAACTTATTAATACTCTCTTTCTCATGACAGTCCCTCCCTTTTTTATTTGTTATATCTATCACATGCAACATAATGCCCATTTTCAAGAACAATGTTGTCAGGATATTTATTAAAGCACTGTTCAACAGCTTTAAAACATCGAGGAGCAAAGTAGCATCCTGGCCCAGGATTTATAGGAGTAGGGGGCTCTCCTTCAACTGATAACTTATTCATTCTCTCATTAGGATCAATTGATGCACAATTTGATAGCAATACCTGAGTATAAGGATGCTTTGGCTCATTGACCACTACTTCACTGTCCCCATATTCAACAATCTTTCCTAAGTACATTACAGCTATCTTGTTTGAAATATACCTAGTTAGTGATATATCATGACTAATAAATACTACTGATGCATTATTTTCTTTACTAAGCCTTAGTAACATGCTAATAATGTCAGCTCTTACTGAAACATCCAACATAGATACCGGCTCATCTGCTATTATGAATTTTGGTTCTAATAGCATGGATCTTAAAATGGATATACGTTGCAGCTGACCTCCTGATAATTGATGTGGATACCTACTCATAATATCCTCTGCTGGTCTTAGTCCACTAGCCTCTAATGCTTCTTTTATAATTGTGTTTCTATCTGCGTCTGATTTGCCTATGTCATGAATTCTTAAAGGTCTCATCAATATTTTTTCAATAGTATCTCTCGGTGTGAAAGAATCGTATGGATTCTGAAATACAATCTGAACTAGCCTTCTGAATGCTTTATAATCATTTTTGATTAAATTTTTAGTAGACTGACCATCTATAAGAACATCTCCACTTGTAGGATTTTCCAATCTTACAAGCACCCTGCCTAAAGTAGATTTACCACATCCACTTTCTCCTATTACCCCTAATACTTCTCCTCTCTCTATTCCAATAGTGATATCATCTACAGCTTTTATCCACTTTTTTTCTTTTCCAATAGACTTGAGTCCAGAATTTACAGGATACCACATAGAAATGTTTTTAATATCTATATAAGTATTGTTATCCAATTAATCATCACCTCCATACAAATGACAGCTAACTTCCTGCTTATTATCAACTATCTTTTTGACCGGTTTAATTTTTCTACAAATATCCATTACATCTTTACATCTAGTTGCAAAAATACATCCCTCATGTTTGATTGACAAATCAGGAAGGTATCCTGGTATTCCTCTTAATTCCTTTTTCTCACCTTTCAGTGATGGAAATGAAGACAACAACCCTTGGGTATACGGATGTTTTGGATTTGGTATGATGTCCTCTACACACCCTACCTCCATTAATTCTCCTGCATACATTATTGCTACCTTATTACAAGAACTAGATACCACAGACATATCATGGGTTATCATAATTCTGGTCATATCCATCTCTTTTTCCATCTTCAGTATTTCATCCAAAATTTGCCCTTGGGTTACAACATCTAGCGCAGTAGTTGCTTCATCAAGAATTAAAAGCTTTGGATTGTGCAATAAGCTAATGGCTATGGAAACTCTTTGAAGCATTCCTCCTGATAGTTCATGAGGGTATAGATTGTATACTCTGTTTGAAAGATTTACCAAGCTCATTAAATAGGATGCTCTATCAGAGATCTCCTTTTTAGTAGCTTTTGGCTTATGCACCCTATAAATGTCTTCAATTTGCTCCCCAATTCGATGAACTGGACTTAAAGAGTTCATTGATTTCTGAAATACCACTGCCAATTCATTCCATCTTAAATCTAGGAGTTCTTTTTCAGATATACTTATCAAATCTTTGCCCATAAAATTAGCTTTTCCCGTTATTACGGTACTATGTTTTGGATGTAGTCGTAATAGTGCTGTTGCTAAAGTAGACTTTCCTGACCCAGACTCTCCAACCAATCCTAGCGAATCACCCTTATTTATAGTGAAACTTACATCTTTAACTGCATAAACGTTTTTTTTCTTATTCTTATAAGTTATATTAAGGTTTTTAACCTCTAGTATTGTACTCATTTTCAAGCCTCTCTTCCATTAGCATGTTTAGGATTAAGAACATGATTTAATCCATCTCCAAGAAGGTAAAAAACTATAACCGTTAGAATTATTGCTACTCCTGCAAAGGCAGATATCCACCATGCACTTGTTATATATGATTTGCCTTCATATATCATTTGTCCCCAGCTAATAATATTGGGATCTCCTAATCCTAGGAAACTTAAACTCGCCTCAGTCAAAATCGCATTACTCATCCCTATTGTGGTATTGGCAATTACAGGGAAAATCCCATTAGGTATTATATATTTAAACAATATTTCTCTTTTACTCTCGCCCATTGCTGTAGCTGCTTTAACAAATGTTCTTTCCCTTATCGATAACGCTTGCGCTCTCATTAACTTTGCATTGCTTGGCCATGTTGTAATACCAATTACAATCATAACGTTGGTGATACTATTCCCAAACAAAGCAATTATCAAGAGAATCAAGAAAAATGTTGGTAACATCATAAATACATTTATTAATTCTGATACAAATTGGTCAATCTTACCTCCGAAAAAACCTGCTATACCGCCTATTAATATTCCTAACACACCTGATATAAGTGCAGAAATAACAGCTACCTGCACGGATGTTCTTGTTCCGAAAATAATCATACTATATATGTCTTGTCCCATTTTATTGGTCCCTAGTAAATGCCCATTTTCTCCTAAACCAGATAATACATTAGTCCCATAGAAATTTGGGTCATGGGTTGATAATGATGGAGCAAATATTATAACGGTTAATACAATTAATAATCCTATAATGCCAGCAGTAAGCTGCTTATCACTTGTAATTATTTTATATGTTTTCTTAAGTTTATTATTTAAATTGCTTTCCATATCCTGCCTCCTAATACCTGATTCTCGGGTCAAGAATTGCATAAATTATATCCACAATTATCATAACGACAGCTACAGATATACTCATTATAAGATACATGCCCATTAAAGTTGGATAATCTCTTTGATTAATAGCAGTAAGTACTAGTCTTCCTGTCCCTGGCCAAGCAAACACAGTTTCTATTAATGATACTCCTGTAATTAGATAAGCCATCGAAATACCAAACATAGTTATAGTTGGCAGAATAGCATTCCTAAATATGTATTTATTGAAAATTTTACGTTCACTCATACCAGTTGCTCTAAAGGTAGTAATAAAATCTTCGTTAGCAACCTGGAGAACAGAAGATTTTGCTATCCTAAAATAGGTAGGAATTTGTACTAATAATAGTGTTCCTATAGGTAAAATCATATGTTTCAAAACATCCAATATATATTTGATTCCAGTGTATGATGCTCTTTGATTTGTCATACCATATGTAGGTAATAATTTAAGTCTTGATGAAAATAGTATTATTAGCATTAATCCTAACCAGAAAGATGGTACTGAATTTAGCACATAGGAAATACCTGAAAGTATTGTGTCCAATAAAGAACCTTCCCGCCTAGCAGCTATAATTCCCATTATGGTTCCAATTATAAGTGATAATATTCCTGCTGATAATACCAAAAGTATGGTAGGACCTAACCTCTCGCCTATCATCTCCGATACGGGTCTATCGTATATTATGGATGTACCTAAATCACCCTTTAATGAGTTCTTCAGGTATATACCAAACTGTACTGTTAGAGGCTTATCGAAACCATATTTTTCTTCCAATGCTGCTCTTAATACCGGGTCATCGCTTTCTTTACCCATAATGGTTTTAATTGGATCCCCAGGAGCTGCATTAATGATAATAAAGTTAATTGCAAAAACAATCAAAATCGTTATGATGCCACTAAACAATCTCTTAGAAATGTACTTGCTCATAATATCTCCCCCTACGATAAAGTGAACATGTTCTTTTTTGAGATATATAATACCTCACTTTTTCTGAACTCTTTTAATGTAAACGTGTTCACTTTTTATTATACTAAATATTAACATCATTTTTCTGTAAAGTCAATATTTTCAGTTTACTTTTTAATAATTTATCACTTTATTTTTATAAATTACTCGTTTGCTAATTTGTACCTAGTAAATTAAACTTTATTCAAGTATAATTTATGTAGTACTTTTAATAAGGAGGGGAAACCATGCCTAAGAACACATTTTTAAATTTACCTGATGCAAAAAAGGAATACATTATTGAGAAGTCAATTGACCTATTCATTAAATATAAGTATGAAGATATTAACATTCGATTAATTGTAAAGGAACTTGGTATATCTATTGGTAGTTTTTATCAATATTTTGATGATAAAGATGATTTATATCTTTATCTATTTGTTAAAGTTGAGAAGAAAGTTTTAGATATGGAAAAAAAGAAAAAGGGGACATTGCTCTCTAATGATAGCTACATCCCAATTGAAGAAGTACTAACAGAAAGGGAAATAAAATTTGACAACACCTGGTATGATATCCCTATAGATGTTATGCGAAAATTCTACTTTGGTTCATACGCCGATGAACTTTTTGGTTCAGCATTTGATGAATTTCTTTCTTATTTCGATCAAGGGAAACTAAATCCAAACTTAGATGTGGACTTTATCTATTTTATTTATACCACCATCATGTTCAATATCCTAATCTATTTTAGAAATAATAATATTACTGATATAGAAAAAAAATTAAGGATAAAGAAAAGCTTCTATGGAACTATATTACTTAAAGGTATCTTAAATTCTAGTGAAGAAGTACCAGAATTAAATATAACTTATTAACCTTTTATAGGTAGAGCTAAGCTCTGCCTATTTTAATGCGCAGCTAATTTTTTCAAGCCAGCTTATTACATCTTTAGACTCCGCTGTACCATTAACAATATCATTAATATTAAATCATATTACGTAACGGCATATAGTTATTTTATTAAATACCCTTAAATAAAGCAATCATCTAAATTATAATCTGTCAGTAGTGCTTGTTACACTGGACTATTTTTGCAAATTATTGAATTATTTAATAAGATTTGGTAAAAATACCCTTAAGGAGGTATTATAAGATGAAAATACCAAAGCATATTGGAATTATTCCGGATGGTAATCGCCGTTGGGCTAAGAACAATGGCTTAACCAAAGAAAAGGGTTATGAAAAAGGCTTGGATCCTGGTTTGCATGTTTTCAAGCTTTGCGAAAAATGCGGCATTGGAGAATTGACTTTCTACGGATTCACCGCAGATAATACAAAAAGGCCAAAGTTTCAAAGACTAGCCTTTACTAAAGCTTGTGTAGATGCTGTTGAAATGCTCTCTAAAGAAAATGCAGATTTATTAGTCATAGGAAACTACGAATCGCCTATGTTTCCTAAGGAATTGTTTCCATATGTAGAAAGAAAGAGATTTGGAACAGGAGGAATGAAGGTCAATTTTTTAGTCAATTATGATTGGAAATGGGATATCAGCAATTACTCTAAGGCTGAAAACAAAATCGAATTAATCGACTCCATAAAATCCAGAGATATTTCTAAAGTTGATCTTATCATTAGATGGGGTGGAAGAAGAAGGCTTAGCGGATTTCTCCCTTTACAATCAGTTTATTCTGATTTTTATATAATAAATGAATTCTGGCCTGATTTTAGTGAAGAACAATTTAATAGAGCCTTGGATTGGTATCAAATACAAGATATAACCTTGGGCGGATAAGATGAGAAGCTACATTCTTTTGAATGCGGCTTCTCATCTTATCCGATGTCACAGAGTGGGTAATGAAGAATCCAAATGTCAATTAAATATTAATTGATAATTTCCATTGTTATTATAATAGCTAAAGGTTAATCCTAAATATTCAACTAAGAAGTCTATTGGTATATAGGCTCTTCCCTCTTGTATTACAGGGCTAGAGCTAATCTTAACTAAATACCCATTTACATAACAGTTTTCGCTTCCTAAGTCCATTATTATTGATTTACTTTCACCATATACGATTCCATTTATTAATATCCTTTTAGCTCCATTTGAAGACGAATTATCGATTAAGCTTACACTAAAGCCCAATTCATCTCCTATGGATTTTATAGGTACTAAAATACTATAATTTACCTTGTTTTGAATATATGGTTTTGAATCCAATTTAATGCTCTTACCCCTTACTACTAATTCAGCATTTGCATTCGGTGAAGCTTTTAACATATTAGTAAGTTCCAATATTTTTATCTTGCTATCATTAACTTTAAATGCTAACATTTTATCCAATGGAAGATCTGTAACAGGGGTTGCATTCTTTAGCTCTTTGGTCTTCCCCCACTGTGGTTTAGCAGCACCTAAGGATCTTTTATTATCGGGAAGTGGAGTTGTAGGAATTATATTTCCATTGGAGTTATTTCCTCCTGGTTTATTTCCGCCAGAGTTGTTATTTCCACCATTTCCAGAGCCGCCTCCATTACCATTGCCACCAGAATTGCCACTACCTTTACCTTCAAGTACATCTAATCTAGCATTTAGTTCGTCTATCTTTGCCTTAGTATCTGGCCCATCATTTATTATAATCTTTACTCTTAATCTAGCCACTCTAATATAAGTTTCTAGATCGTCAGAACCTTTTTTAGCTTCTGCTTCTGATACTGCCTTTTCTGCATTTCTAATACGCTCTTCATTTTCTATTCCAGCTTTTTCTGCTTTGTACATTGCCTCTATATCATTTATAAAGCCTGTCAGTGTATCTTTGGCTGCTTTGTTATCGTCACTAATCCAGCCAATAGCCATTTTAGCAGCAAATATAGCTTTGTCAATTTCTTCTTGTCTTTCCATTACCTTTTCATCTCTCACTGCTTTTGCAAGCAAATCAGCTGCTGCATTTACTGCATCAACAGCTTCATCTATAATTTCCTGGTCATTATCAGAAGTTAGCTTTTTTTCAATGGAGTTAATTGTATTTAATATTGTTTTCTTAATATCTTTGTTATTATTATGTCCAATTTTATCTATGGCTCTTCTCGCTGCAGCAATATCCAATCTAGCTTTAGATTTATCTTCCTCGGTTTTTGCGTTTAAAACCGAGCTAGAAGCTATAGTTACTAACCTTACTGCTTCTTTCACATCTATATTGTCTTCTGATAAATCTATTTGTTCATTAGCATACTTTATTTCATCAAGCAATCCTTTTTGTTCAGTTAGCTTTCGTACAGCGGCATTTGCATTTATAACCTCAATTTTAGCTGATTCTATCATTTCATATGCTTTTTGTATTTTCTCAGCCTCACCGTCTTCACCTTCTATGATTTTAGCTATAGAAGTATTAGCTTCATCTATTATTTCAAATACCTTTGTTAAAGCAATTTTAGCAGCTTCTAAAGCTTTAGTTTCGTCTTCTGCTTCATTTCCAATTGATTCATCTAATTCATCTAGTATTTTTATTAATCTCTCATATGAATCAAATGCTAGCTCTTTAATGGCTTCTACTGCAAATCTGGCTTTTATACTATCTGCTGCTATTCTGCTATCTACTGCTTTTTGTACTAGTTTTGTAGCTTCATCTACTTTTTTAGATATATCCAATTTATTCTTTAGTTTTGCTATTTCATCTCCCAGAAACTCAATTATATCACTATATCTGCCATCTACTTTATTTAAAGCAGTTTCTGCATCCTTTACACTCTTTTCATTAGGATATGCCATCGCTCTAGTAACTGCGGTCTTAGCGTCCTTTGCTATTTGTATAGCATCTATTCTTTTTTGTAAATCAGATTTAATTTTTTTATCAGTAACTTTATTTACTGCATTTTGAGCATCTTGAATTAAGGAGTTATCAGGTTCTAAAACTACTTTGGTTCCATCTTCATTTTGAACTACCTTCATTTTAGCTTCTGCTGCCTCTACTGCTTTTCGAGCTTCTTCTTCCGTTTCCGCTACATTCTCCAAATGTTTTTGTATATATTCAATTCTATCTTTTATATCCTCTATCATAGCATTATATACATCTCTATCAGCAACTGCTACTTTTGCAACAATCCCCTCAAAATCTGCCAAAGCAACAACTGCCGCATTATAATTCTCTTGATTTTTATTCTTTTCTGCATTCTCTAATACTTTAATAGTTGCTATGTAGCTTTCCATAGCTTTAAATCTGGCATTTAGATTATCTATATCCGTTTTATAAGATATCTTATTGCTAATAGCATCTATAGCTTTTTTTGCTGCGGTAATATCCTTTGAAATCTTTGTTCCTTCTGCATAGGTCATTGCATCCTTTGCTATTTGTACTTCCAACCCTTCTATTTGTTTAGTTAACTCTACTTTTTCAGCTTCATCTTTAACCAAGTTTATTGCCTTTTTTGCTGCTGAGATATCCTTCGTTGCCTTTGTTGTTTTTGCTTTTTCTACCGCTTCTATAGCTTTATTAAGAAGGTCACCAGCCTCATTTTCCTTTAACTTGCTTATTAAGATATTTAATCTTTCTTTAAGACCAGGTATATATAATGTATCTTGAACAGTAGATATTGCCTTTTCCGCTGTCGTAACATCTTTTGCTGTTAGATTACCCTTGTCCATTTTACCTTCTGCATTTTCTACTGCTTCTTTAGCTTTTATTGCGTTATTGAGATCTTTAATTATAGCTTGAAGTTGTTTCTTTAGTGTACCAGTAAGCTTTTTAACTGCATCGTCAGCAGCAGTAACTGCCTCTTTGTTTTCATTTGATTTGGTTTGTGAATCTTTCAGACTTTCTTCAGCAGCACTTACAGCATCCTGGGCAGCTTTTTCTTTATCTTCTGTATCTTTTTGAGATACGATATTTTTTAATCTCTTCTCCAACTCTTTTTTGATTTTACTATCTGTTACTTTATCAATAGCATCCTCAGCTTTTTTAATATTTTCACTTGTCCCATTATTTTTAACTTCTTCTACTGCTTCTATGGCTGTTTTTGCATTAGTTATCACTTTCATTCTATCTTGGAGTTTAGTTTTATTAGCATCTGTATCTTCAAGTTCACTTACACGAAGATTGGCTTCTGTAATTTTACCTTCTAAATCTTCATCATCTGTAGGATCTTCCATGTATTTTCCCAAGCTAATCTCAGCTTGAACCACTCTATCCATTGCACGTATTCTTCTATTTAATTTATTTTGAATATCTGTATCTGTAATCAGTTTTACAGCATCTCTAGCCAAATCCAAATCCGTTTCTTTCATTGATTTTTCTGCTTTTTCTACTGCCTTCACAGCCTTAGAGATTATATCCGTCAAATTTATTTTAGATTCGACATTAACTAATCTAGCATTTAAAACTTCTATTTCTGTTTGATAATCCTCGCTAATCTTACCTATAGCAGTTTCTGCTGATGTAACATAAGTCATTTTTAGGGGTATTGCAGTTTCTGCTTTATCTACCGCTTTCATTGCTGTTATGACTAACTTAATAGCTTTAATCCTATTTTGTTGATTAGTTCTTATAGCTGTATCTTTAATTTTCTTGATTTCTGTTTCAGCTGTTTTCACAGCTGCTTCAGCCGTTTCTATAATAGTTGCTAATGATCCTTCGGCAGTAATGTTTTTTATACTCTTTTCTGCATTATCTACAGCATCTTTAGCATTATCAATTATTTCCTGCTCTTCAGAATTCTTCAATTTTTCTTCTAGTTTTTTTATTCTATCATCTAGATTTGTCTTAATGTTAATATATTTAGCATTGACTTGATTTACAGCATTTTTTGCTGTATCAATATTTCCCTTTGTAGCTCCACCATCTTTTTCCGCAATCACAATTTTGTCTTTAGCTGCTTTTACCATATTAATCGTTTCTATTATTCCTTTTAATTCAATATTATCTAGAGCATTCACAAGGTCTTGAACCTCTACTGTTATATTATAAGCTTTATTTACTGCAATATTTACTTCCATATCATTTACAGCACTAACTTCTATAAGTAATTTTTCCGCTTCATCTAATTTTTGTCTAGCAATAAATTCCGCCTCAGCATTTTCACTATTATCTTTATCATATATCTTACCTGCCGGCTTGTCCTCGTATCCTTGCCATTGATGTTTATAATCATTTTTCATTATATCGTCTGATGTTAAGAAAAATTTATATCTATCTGACTCTACTTCTCCAAGTCTAGAATCAACATGATACCAATTTCCCTGTACTTTTACTAGATTCCATGTATGAGGTTCTTCAGCCTCCTTAATTGTGCCACCAACGACAATATCATTCTCATATCCCAGCTCATCCATCATCATGGCAAATAACATTGCATATGCATCTGCTGAAACTGATTCCTTATCTGCTGTCTTTAGACCACTATATATATCATGATTACCAGAGCCACTTTTATAGTCTAAATTATCTATAATATAATCATATATAGCTTTAATCTTTTCATAATCGGTAGTCTTGGATTTAATATTCCTATATTCTTCATTAAGTATTGTCTCTATATCTGCAAAATTTTGTGCAGAATTCTTATACTCTATTGTATAAATTGCTTTTTTCAATAACGTTCCATCTAGTACAGAGTCTGGATTCATTCTTGCAATATTCAACTCACCATAATACTTTGGCAGCTTTTTCTTGACTTCCTCATAAGCATTATTTATCATAAAGCGAGCAGCAGACTCTGAAACAACAGCCATACCATCTTTAAAAGTAATCGTAATATTTTCTTCCTGATCCTCGATTCCCTCTTTAAGTGCAACCTTATACTTATCCCAATTATCTACAGTATAATCTTTTGCAAAAGCAGTGGTAGGCATCATCATAGAAAATGCCAGTACCAAGCTTATGCCTTTGTGTGCTATATCTTTAATTTTATTTATCAATTTAAAAAACCCCCTCGAAGCCATAGTTATCCACTTATATTATCGGCTAAATAGTGTATTATTTTAGGCTTATTTGCAAAAAAGAAAAAATCCTAAGAACATTTAAGTCCTTAAGATTTTATCATTTATTTAATTCTATTAAATAATGCTGCTATTTCTGCTCTTGTTATATTATTTTTTGGTCTAAATGTTCCATCTGGATATCCTGATATCAGCCCAAGATCTACAAGCTTTGTAATTTCTGAAAAGTATGTGGATGTAGCTAAATCAGTAAGTGGTTTGTTTAAATTAGTAGTATATGCCAACCCAAGTTCCAAGGTATTGTCTATCAAAAATGCTACCTCTTCTCTGTTTATAGGTCTATCTAAGTTTAAATAATTGAATTTATATAAATCCTCTGTAGCTAATCTGTCTAGTACTGATTTAGACTCTATATAACCCCATGAACTAGGCGTAATTGGTGGTGTTACATTGCCTAATACTGGTTTCCCCTTTGTAGGAGTTGTAGCTATCTGTCTGCTTAGTATAGTCATAAACTCTTTTACAGTAATGTTACCCTTAGGATTAAATGTCCCATCCGGATATCCCGATAGAAGTCCTTTAGATACTAATTTATTTATATCACTAGCTGCCCAGTAATCTTTCTCTATATCAATAAAGTTTTTATTTTGCGATTTTACTTTTTCCTGTCTCATCACATAAAAATCCTGCTCTGAATTGTTCTCAAAATTTAGCACATTTAGCTTATATACCTTATTTAGTTCTAGATTTATCTTATCCGTCATACCAACTGTTTCTCCTGTTTCTTCGTTATAAACCAGAAGATATGTGGTATCTATTTTCCCCTTACCTTTATTATTGTTGGATTCGTCCTCATATCTGAAGTAATCAGCAACTTTTATCTTGTCACTATATACTATGTATGGACTCATATTGCTTAAAATACGTTCATCTTCTGTATTTCTCCAGTCTGGTTTTATAAGTATATATGCTGATTTTTCAAAGGTTTTGTCCTTGCTATGTGTTATTGTAACCTCAAATATACCAAACTTATCAAGCTTGATATTTCCTGACTTATCAGTGGATAATCCTTTAACCTTAATTTTGATATCATTTTTATTAAAGCTTTTATATTTATTTTTTATAATCTTATTATATAGACTAAGTGCATCTACAACTTTACCATATTCCAGCTCAAAGATATCTTCATATCCTTTAAATTTATCAACCTCAGATTGTTTTCCTTCAGCTAATCTCTTAACAACGAAATCTGGAATATACTTTGTAAGGGCAACATAATCTTCTTTAATTGAGAATTTATATGTATTTTCGTTCCCTGCATAGTCTTTTACAGTTATAAAAATAGTTGTAGGTATCTCAACTTTTATCTCATAAATCTTAACATTGTCTATTTTTTTCCTGCCATCATATTCATACTTATAGTCATCTTCATCAATTTCATAGGAGTTAATTTCTTTATCTACTCTATATATTATGGGCTTGCTATCTAACTCTTCATTATCTGATATACTTAATTTTAGTTTTCCATCCTCCACATAAGCATAATCAATTACAGGCTTTAATTTATCTACTTCTTCCGCCACAACTGTATTTACATCAGGTGTTACAATTCCAAGTAACATAAAAAATACAAGTGCTATGGTCAAAACTGATTTAAACTTTCCTTTCACCATCTTATTTCTCCTCCCATTGTCTTAATACTCATTATCTATATCATAAACCAAATATTAAAATAAAAGCAAATAATTTCTAAATGATAGTTTATATGTATTTCCTAAATAAATCAATGGTA
>DAIUFH010000014.1:0-36807 GCA_036844705.1 Tissierella sp. | reverse complement strand
TATAGTATTGCTTTACATACGAATAACCACGTAATTATATTTACTTTACTAAAGGAAATCCTTGAATAAATCATTATAAAAATTATAAAAATAAAACTTTGTCTTCTTGCATTTATATTCTACAAAAAAGTCATAAATCCTTTTTATTAATAAATGTTCTACTGAAGGTATTCATTGATTGCTATCATAATTTTAGTACTATCAGCGATATTATTCGAAAAAAAAATCCTTATTTCCAAATTGAAATAAGGATTTTTTAATGAATCAAATAAAAATGAAATACTGGCGAAAGAAACATGGTATTCTAACCAAATTCCTTTTCTTGTCTACTAAGCTTTTTTCTTTTTCTTTGGAACTAATTCCGGCTCTGTTTCTACCTGGTTAACAAAAGAAGGGGTAGGTCTTAATTCAAGTACTTTCTTTTTCTTCTTTGCTTCCTTGTTCTTAATATTCTTATCGGCCATATAAAACACTCCTTTATAAAAATATTATTTTAATAGTAGCCTAAATTTTATGTGCACGAATAATAGGAAACCCCCAGATATACTCTATTAAATTATACCATATTTTGTATAATTTTAATCATAAAAATAGTGTTTCATATAAAAAGGTTCTGCAATCACTTAACAGAACCTTTTTATACAAATCTTGATTAAATTATTCAAAAATTTTTACGTTTCCATCTTCTAATAATTCAACATTTACTTTCAATATTTCTTCCGCAAAGCTTAATGGTACATATGTCTTTGAATCAACTAAAACAGGTGTATTACCATTCTCATTTTCTCCAATAACTACAGCCGTATGTTGAGATTCTTTTACTAACTCAACAGTATTTTTTTCCTGATTCCATAATACTTCATAGCCAAGACTTTCCGCAACAGCTCTTAGTGGAATCATAGTAACTCCTTCATCATTCTTAATAAGTTCATCCTTTAACGATATTTCTTTAACTTCCACTGTATCATCAATAGCTGCATTTTCTCTATCAGGAAGAACAATTATCTTTTTAGGTGAAGTTTGACCTGGATAACTCAACAATACGATATCATAAAAAACTATTAGATCTTTATCAGTTAAATCAGATTTATCTACTTTATTTCCATCCTTATCAACTATAATAGTGTCTTCGGATATTCGTATATACATATCCTTTTCAGCATTTAGTAATTCCTTATCAAACTTAGAGACCATTACACTCATATTTTCTTCAGCATCATCAATTACAACAACATCTGGCCAAAGCATAGGTGGCAAACTCTTGGTCATTACTGTATCCTTATGATAGAATACAGAAACTTCCATCCCTACTTCTAAATCTTTAATATCGATATAATCCTTTTTTTCCTTACTTAATAAGATTACACTGTCATCTACATAAGCTATAATCGAATCTAAACCTTCTTCATTATTATTTTTAACCAATATAGATAAAGTTCCATCTGCATTTGTTATCTCTTCAATTTTACCTGTAATTTCAACATATTCACTCATTCTTATTTCATCATTTTCAAGAACTGGAGATTCTATAGCCGAATCTGTTGGTATCGCAGAAACCGCACTCACAGCAACAGGACTTAGTACCATAGCTGCAGCTAATGATAAAACAAGATTTTTATTAGATTTCTTCATTAAAATACCTCCTAGTACATTATGGATATATTATATCAAGTAAATAACTAAAGATGGTTACATAGAAGTTACAAGTAAGTTACAAATACACGTCAAAAAATAGATGTCGATTTTATTACCAGCACCTATTTTTATATAGCTTAAATATTTTATTTTCTAACAAATTATTTTAAGAGTGAAGGATAAAAGAACTTCTTACCAGATTCTTCTTTTAGTTTATCCCATTTATGAAGAATTTGCATAGCTAAATTTGCAACTTCTATATTTTGATCAGTAGAACTCTTATCATATTTAAAGGAATTGTCAACACGATTTGCAACTACTGTAAAAATAGCACCAGCTCTTAATTTATACAATGAGCTAATAGTAAGTACAGTAGCAGCTTCCATCTCAATATTAAGAACTCCTGCTGCTTGCATGTCAGGAATTATTGATTTCATAAAGCTTTGACTATAGCCTTTATATCCTGGTCTACCTTGCCCACAAAAGAAAGAGGATGCTGTATAACCAATACCAACATGGTATGTATACCCCAATATTTCTGCAGCCTCAATAAGAGCCATAGTTACTTCATAATTAGCTGTTGCCGGATAGGAATTTAATACATAACCATCACTGGTGCCTTCCATCCTTACAGCTCCACTGCTTATAATTAAATCTCCTGGCTTGATATTATTTTGTATAGTACCACAGGTTCCAACACGAATTAAAGTGTCACAACCTATTTCAGCCAAATCTTCTATGGCACTTGCTGTGGAACCCCCTCCTGCTCCTGTTGAGCAAGCAGAAATATCCATATCTCCAATTTTACCTGTATAGGTAACATGCTCTCTGTAATCTGCAACTAAGTTGGCACTGTCCCACATTTCTGCAATCTTGCCTACTCTCTTTGGATCACCTGGAAGTAAGCAATAACGTGCTACATCTCCTACTCCACATTGTATATGATATTGCTTGCCAGACTCATCTGTAGGTCTGGATGCATTTTCCCATTTATTATCTAACATAAAACACTCCTCCTATTCCACATGCTTTCCAACTCCAGCTGGAGCCTTTCCACCGCTCAATCCAAATGTAATTACTAAAAGTGTAAACACATATGGCATCATCATTACCAATTGCGATGGGAATATGCTTTGGAAAACTGTCTGTAAGGCATCAAAGAATCCAAAGAATATACTTCCTCCTAATGTACCTATAGGATTGTATTTCCCAAAAGCATTAATAACTACAGCTATATATCCTCTTCCAGATGTCATATTTTCTACAAACAAATTCATCTGGCCAAGAGATAAATATGCTCCTCCAAGTCCTGCAAAACATCCACTCATTGCAACACCAAAATATTTATATCCAAGTACATTTAGTCCAACAGTACTTGCTGCATGAGGATTTTCACTTACCATTCTCATTCTAAGACCTAGTTTTGTCTTATATAAAAATATCCATCCTAAAATGACTAGTAAAAGTGCTAAAAAGAACAATACATTTTGTGCTCCTAAAATCCTGCCTAATACAGGAATTTGATTTAACCATTCCCAATTTGGCTTTTTAAAAGCTTCTACAGTAACTGATTTTCCACTCATCTTGAATATTTCATTTAACAATAAAGGTGTTGCTGCAGTTGCTAGAAGATTTACACACATTCCACTAATCGAAGCATTTACGCGATATGTTATATGCATAACTGCATGTAACATAGAAAACAGCATTCCAAATACTATACCGAATAATAAACCTATCCAAGCACTTCCAGAAATCCACGAACCTAATACTGAAAAAAATGAACCAGCTAACATCATTCCCTCTAAGCCTAAATCACTAACTCCGGCTCTCATTGAAAAACATCCTCCCAAGGAAGCAAGTATTAAAGGCACTGAACTTCTCAAGGTGGAAGCAATTATAGAATAAACTAAATCTGCATTGAAATTCATATAGCTTCACCTCCATGTTTTTGTTTATTGGTGAGCTCTTTTATTTTTTTAAATTTATTTAAAATAGCTCGAATTAAAGTAGGAGCTGCTACAAATATGATTACTAAAACCTGTATTACATCTACAAACTCTACAGGAATCGAAGTAGTACGATTTAAAGTGATTGTACCTGCTTTTAAAATACCTATTAAAAATGCCGATAGAATTACGCCAATAGGGCTATATGCTGCTAAGGCTGCTATGGAAATTCCTGAAAATCCATAACCTGATGAAAATCCCTCTATAAATCGATAATTAACACCTAATACCATAGCTGCCCCACCTAAACCAGCGACTGCACCACTTAAAGCAAAGGTAAGTAAATATGTTTTACCCACATTGATACCGGCTACATATGCTCCTCTTAAATTTAACCCAGTAACCTTTATCTCATAACCAAATACTGTCTTATGCAAAATATACTGAAGTATAACAGCTACAATTATGACTACAAAAATCGCTATTGTTAATTGGGTCTGGGGTATCAACTTCATTAATTTTGCACTATCATCAATGCGTTCAGTCTGTCCAACTCCACTGCCTGCTGGCTTAAGTGGTCCATTAGCAAGATAGCTTGTAAATAAAATGATAATATTATTTAACATAAGAGTCATGGTTATTTCATTTGATTTTAAATAAACCTTAGCTGCAGCCACAAGCAAAGCAACTAACCCACCTGCAATAAATGCAGCACCAAAAGCTAACAAAATATGAATAGGACTTGGTAAATTATGTACATAAGCGCCTACCAAAGCAGCTGCCATTGCACCAGCATATAATTGTCCTTCTGCACCAGTATTTATCATACGTACTCTATAGGCAAGTGCAAATGAAAGTCCTGTAAACATAAGTGGAGTTGCCTGGCTTAGTGATAATGCAAATCCCTTTACTGTACCTAAAGACACACCAATTATAGCTTTATAACTTTCTATTGGAGAATATCCACATACCCAAATAAAAATAGCTCCTAATAAAAGTGAGAATACCAATGCTAAAAAGGAATTTATGAATGAATTTCTTACTTCCATCTTTTTTGCACTCTCCAAATTATTTAACATTGATTCCCCTCCTCAACCATAGTATGTCCACCTGTCATCAATAATCCCATTTCTATTTCATCCAATTCTCCAGGCATACTTTCCGAAACAATTTTCCCTTCGTAAAGCACTAAAATTCTATCACTTAATTTTCTAACTTCATCTAAATCTGCTGAAACCAATAATATCGCAGCACCTTTATCTCTTAATTCAAGTAGTTGTTCATGAATATATTCTATTGCACCAATATCTACTCCTCTTGTAGGATGGGCAATAATTATCGCTTTTGGATTTCTGCTAAATGCCCTAGCAATTATTATTTTCTGTTGATTTCCACCTGAAAGAGAACTAGCAGCTACTTCAACACTTGGGGCTTTAATTAAAAATTTCTCCTTCAAACTTTTTGCATAATTGAAGATATTCTTCTTCAAAAGTATTCCATGCCTTGTGCAAAAGTCCCGTTCTCTATGGTAACCCAATATGAGATTTTCCATTATAGACATCTCTTTAACCAATCCCATCGACAATCTGTCCTCTGGAATATGACCAATTCCTGCCTTCAAAAACTGTGCACTGTTGCCATTCAATTTTTTGCCATCTAAAGTTATCTCTTTTGCATTTTGTTCTATAAGTCCCGTAAGTGCCTCTAGAAGTTGAGTCTGTCCATTTCCTTCAACACCCGCTATCCCTAAGATTTCACCATGTCGTACATTAAAGGAAATATTCTTTATTTTCTCCTTGTCATCTTCTTCTACCTTTAAATTTGATACCTTTAAGCATATATCTCCAATGTTTTTTGCAGGTTTACGTGTATCTAAATTGACTTCCCTGCCAACCATCATCTCAGAAAGTTGCTTTGTTGTTGTATCGCTTGGATTTACATCATCAATTACTAGATGACCATCTCTTAGTACAACTACTCTATCTGCGATAGCTTTAGTTTCCTTTAACTTATGTGTGATAATAATTATACTTTTACCATCATCCCTAAGTCTTCTTAATATCACAAACAAATCATTAACCTCTTGTGGAGTTAAAACAGCTGTTGGTTCGTCTAATATTATTACATCAGCTTTTCTATATAAAACCTTTAATATTTCAACCCTTTGCTGTTCACCTACTGATAGTTTCTCCACTTTTGTATCAGGATCCAGATTAAAGTGAAATTTTGAGATTAAATCCTTTACTTCTTCTCTTGCTTTCTTCATATCTAAAAACATGCTGCTTCCCGGTTCATTACCTGTAATGATATTTTCAATAATAGTAAATGCAGGCACCAGCATAAAATGCTGGTGTACCATACATATACCCTTTTCAATAGCATCAAGTGGACGCTTAAATTTTACAGGTTGACCATTATAGTATATTTCGCCTGAACTAGGGGGAGTCATGCCATATAAGATTTTCATAAGTGTTGTTTTACCAGCACCGTTTTCACCTAATAAGGAAACTATTTCCTTTTTATTAAGTGTAAAATCAACTCCGTCTAGAGCCACAGTTCCAGGATAGATTTTGCTTATTTTCTCCATCCTTATCATTTCCATATATTACTCCACCTCCAAACCTAAGGCAATGTCTAAAAAAATTTTATTTCTGTAATTGATTTTGAGCAGCCCATTCGTCTACTTGATCAATATCATTTGGTAAAACCAACTCGCCATCTGCTATAAGTTGTCTTGTATCTTCTAATATCTGAATTACATCTTCAGGTACTTCAACATCTAAACCTTCTATATCATAGTCACATACGCCATCAGGTATCCCCTTAACTGTATAACCTGGTTCCCATGTTCCATTTACTAAACTTTCGATTTCTTGAACTACAAATAACCATACTTTTTTGCAAGAAGTGCTTAAGCTATGTGCAGGATCAGCCATCGCAAGGGATGTCCCAATTACATAACGATTTGCTTCTTCTGCTGCATAAAATACACCTTGAGTTGAGCTTCCTGCATTTGCACTTACTACATCAGCTCCACGCTCATACATCATTAAAGCCAATTCCTTTGCTGTAGCTGGATCACTATAACCACCTATAAAATTTGTAAGTATTTCAACATCAGGATTAACATATTTTGCACCAGCTAAAAATCCAGCAGCTTGTCCTCTAGATGTTGGAGTATCCATAGCTATGCAAAATCCCAAAACGTTTTCAGGATTACTTAGTGGGAATCTACTATCTTTAGTCGCTAAACCAGCTAACATACCTGATAGAAAATGTTGGTCCGGATAAGCAGCTGACATACAGTGTATATTGTCATATCCTTCTATTACAGTGTCTAACATACAGAATTTTTGGTCTGGATAATCTTCAGCAACCATTTTAAGTGCATCTACCTGCTCAGTACTTATAGCAAAGATTACATCATATTCCTCAGCATCTGAGTACATACGTAGTTGAGTTTCAAATTCTGAAATATCCTTTGGTTCACAATAGTCAAAGCTTACACCAAGTTGTTCTACAGCCATTTCACAACCTTGATAAACTTCATCATTGTATCCATTATCTCCTAATCCGCCAGTACCAAATATGATTGCAAATTTTATATCACTAGCATCTTTTGCATCTGATACAGGTTTATCTGACGAATTATCCGAATTTGGAGCTTGATTTTGTTGACCGCAACCTGCTAAAAAAGTCATAATAATACAAACTGAAATAATAAAACTTAAGGTACGTTTTTTCATTTTGTTCCTCCTATTTACTCTTTTCTATTTTTTAGTGTTCCAATCTCTTCAAATACGCTTTATGTACTTATTATTTCTTATTAAAATCTCTAATCTCCCCCTTTTTAACTTATTGGACATCCAACCTTTTATTCATAATACCATAAGCGTTTTTTAGTGTCAATTATTACCTAGTAACTTTTAAAAATAAGCAATATTGACAGTATGTTCCAGTATATACTATACTAATGGCAACAATATCCTAAAAGGGGAGCGATACAATTGACGAAATTAACTAGTAAAAGTCTTTCAACACAGATAAAAGAGAATATCTCTGCCAAAATAAATGAATATGATTATATGAGTCAACTACCTTCTGAACCAAAATTGGCATCTGAATTTGGTGTAAGCAGAAACACTATACGCGAAGCACTTAAGGCCCTCGAGAATGAGGGATTGATTGTTTCTAGGCACGGAATCGGAACATTTGTAACTCGCTATAAAAATCATGGTAAAATGAGATATAATATTGCTACGTTAGAAAGTACGACCAAAATTATTGAGAATCACGGTTATATACCCGGTACAAAGGAAGTATATTTCGATATTCGAACAGCATCAGAAGAAATATCTAAAAAGTTAGGAAGTAAAATACCTGTAGAAGTTTTATATATAGAAAGAGTGAGAACAGCTAATGATGTTCCTACAGTTTTTGTAGAAAATTATATACCCTATGAAGATGGTATGCTTGAGGACTATACTAGAAATAAATATGACTCAATATTCATTTTTTTAGAAAAATACAACCCTATATCTTTTGCCAGTTGTTCAATCAATTCAATACTATCTGATGAACAACTAAATAAAAAACTTTCATTAAATCAACAAATTGCCCTTCTTTTATTACAGCAAGTTCACTATTCTGTAAAAAGTAAACCAGTATACTATTCCAATAGTTACTTCATAACAGATAAACTGGAGTTTAATTTAATTAGAAGACACAGTAAATAATTTCTATAATCAATCATTGACATGTAAAATCTTCTATGATATTTTAATGGTAGGACATCCAACATTTATTTTTGAAAACGTTTGGTTAAAATCTAAAGAAAGAGGGTTATACATGAAATATCTATATCTTAAAAGCAATTTGCATACTGATTACGCATTAAAGAAAAAGTCTCTTGAAATATTTAATTATTTAGAGCAAAATACAGGGTACTCTTTTATTGATGCTCCCCTCGATGAAGTAAAAAATGAGGATATATCATTAGTCTATGTGGCTACCGGTGGTACTGCAGGATTATTAAAGGAAAGTCTAAAATCTTTGAAAGAGCCGATAATTCTTTTAACTAGTGGTAGTGACAATTCATTATCAGCTTCAATGGAAATGCTAACATACATGACTAATAAGGGTAAAAGAGCTAAACTTTTACATGGAACAAAAGAAGAATTAGCAACACAAGTTAAACAAATAATTAGTGCAATTGAAACAAAGAACTCTCTTAATGGGCTACGTCTAGGATTGATTGGCAAGCCTTCTGACTGGCTTATTTCTACAGAATTTGATTATAATGAGCTAAAAAATAAACTTGGAATCGAAATAATAGAAATTGAAATGAAGGAACTTTTAGAAGAAATATCAAAGAAAACATATCCAGATAGTGAAAAATGCCGTGAATTAATGTCAAAGGATTTTGATAAGAATCAGATAAAGGAAGCTCTTGATATTTACGGTGCATTCACACGATTAGTCGATAAATACAAATTAGATGGCTTCACTGTAAGATGCTTTGATTTATTGACATCTGTTAAAAACACTGGATGTCTTGGCTTAGCTTTATTAAATTCACAAGGTATTTTTGCAGGATGTGAAGGCGATTTACCTTCATTAATATCAATGGTTGTTTTAGGTAAAATTTCAGGACAACCTGTTTTTATGTCAAATCCTTCAAGAATTGACAATCAAAAAAATGAAATGATATTCGCTCACTGTACTTTACCTCTGAATATGCCTGAAAAATATACATTGGATACACATTATGAATCCAATATAGGAGTTGCTATTTCTGGTGATATTCCAGCTGGATCAGCTACAGTATTTAAAGCTAATGGTTTATTGAATAGATACTTCCTATCCAGTGCCAATATACAAGAAAGTCTTCATGAAAAAGATCTATGCAGATCTCAAATTCGTTTGAAATTGAACTCTGATATTAAGGATTTCTATCAAACTCCTGTCGGAAATCACTATTTAATCTGTTTAGGCGATTATGCAGGGAGTATAAAGGAATTCTTTGAATTAATTAAATAAGGTAATGATATGATTTTAAAAAATGGAAGAGTTTTAGTACAGGAAGACTCAAATATCAACTTTAAAAAAATAGATATTAGAATTAAAGATAATATTATATCAGAATTGTCAAAAGATATTATCTATGAATCAAATGAAGAATGCATTGATCTAAATGGCGATTATATTCTACCTGGACTTGTTAATAGCCATTATCATTCTTATACAAATATTTTAAAGGGAACTTCCTTTGGTGAACCACTAGAGTTATGGTCATTTGATACTATAGCACTAGGTAAGATTTTATCTGATTGTGATATGGAAATATCGGTATTGTTGGGAATTTGTGAAATGTTGCGTTCTGGAGTGACAGCCTGTGTTGATCATCTCCCCCACCTGGCAACATCTCATAAAGCTGCTAGGACATATGAAAATACAGGGTTTAGGTCAGGATTAGCACCTATGCTTCACAATATTCCCGACTCCGATATTCTATATAAAATTAATATCTCAAAAACAAAATCGGGAAAAAATAATATTTTCTCAAGTACTTTAGATTATATTGACTTCTATACAGATTTTATAAATAATTTTCATAAACCTGATAAAAATATTCAGGTAATTGTAGGTATTAATTCACCACAAAGGGCAGATGACAATCTTTTAGAAGCAGCCTCAGAATTAGCTCATAAATATGATCTGCCAATTCATAGCCATTTACTTGAAACTAAGTGGCAGAAAATATCAGCAAATCATGACGAATCTCCTTTATTAAAGATGGATAGGTTAAATTTGCTTGGTAATAAAACATCTCTTGCTCACTGTATATGGCTAAATAATGATGAATTGGATTTATTAGCAGAAAGAAATTCAATAGTAGTATCAAACCCAACTAGTAATTGTTTTATCGGAAGTGGTATTTTCAATGCAAAAGAATTTTTAAAACGAAATATTAAGATTACCTTAGGTTCTGATGGTCTGAATTGTGGTACCAACAATAACATGCTTGAAGTTCTAAAAATATTTTTGCTCCTACAAAGGACTCAATCATCATATACAAATTGGATTACTTCTAACGAAGCCTTTAAAATGGTAAGCCAAAATGCAAGTGATATACTAGGTACTTATAATCCTATAGGACAAATAGCTAAAAATTGTTCTGCAGATTTAGTTGTGGTAGACAAAAACAGTTTCTTAGATATTTTGGATAAAACTTTACCTATCCAACTAATATTTAATACCTCTACCCTACCAGTAAAGCATGTTATGATCAATGGCAACATGGTTATGAAAGACTACAAACTAGTAACAATTGATGAAGAAGGATTGAGAAAAGAAATTGAAGAAAGAAAACCATATTTAAAAAAGGCTATGGAAAAGGCCTTGAGTACAACCTACACTGAAAAAGATATATATAGATCTGTATATGAATCGTTGTGAATTATATATTGTATATTGAGAAATTTAAGAGCCAAAATTTTTTGGCTCTTTTTTATTTCAATATGAATATTATTCATTATATTTATTCCAAATTTATATACTAATAGTAGTTGATTTACCTATGGTAAATGGTATATAATATTAGTAAATAATAGATTAGGGGGATTAAACATGAAAAAGGAAATTGTAATGATGGTTGGACCTACAGAAGTACCGGAAAGAATCTTAAATGCAATGCATACGAAATCTATATCACACCGCTCGAAAGAATACTGTGAAATACAGGGAAGAGTACAGGAAGGATTAAAAAAAATCTTTAATACAAAAAATGATGTTTATATTATTACTGCATCAGGTACAGGAGCTATGGAAGCAGCTATACAAAATTGTTTCTCTTTTGGTGATGAAATAGTTGTTCCTGTAATAGGTACTTTTAGTGAACAGTTCGCAGCTATGGCAGAATCTTTCAATTTAAATGTAAAGAGGGTAAAATTTGAACTTGGTGAAGCTGCAGATGTTGGGAGAGTCATGGAAAACGTTACTCCAAATACTAAAGGTGTATTTGTTATCCATAATGAAAGCTCAACAGGAGTATATAATGATCTCGAAGCTTTTGGCAAGGCATTGAAAGATAAGGATATATTATTTGGTACAGACTCGGTAAGTGGTGCTGCTGGTCTAGAGCTTAAAATGGACGAATGGAACATAGATATATTATTATCCAGTTCACAAAAGGCACTTATGGTACCTGCAGGAACTTCCTTTATATCTTTAAGTGACAAGGCTTGGAAGGCTGTTGAAACTTCAAATATACCTAAGTTCTATTTTGACTTAAAAAAAGCTAAAAAATTCTATGAAATTAACCAAACACCAAATACTCCAGCTATATACAATGTTTTTGCTATTGATGAGGCTCTAAAAATGATATTTGAAGAAGGTTTGGATAATGTTTATAAAAGACATACTTCAAACACAAATAAAATCATTGAGGGTGTTAGAAAGCTTGGCTACGATATTTTCCCTAAGGATGAGAAACGTGCATCAAGAACACTAACTGCTGTTTACGCTCCTGGAAAGGCAAAGAAAATAGTTAAAGAATTAGCAGAACAAGGAATAATCGTCAATGGGGGTCTTGCACCGGTTGCAGAAGATGTATTCAGAGTTGGAGTTATGGGATATGTCTTTGAAGATGATGTAGATGCTTTCTTAGAAGCATTAGGTAAGATTGAATTTAAAAAATAAGATTAAACAGCGGTTCTATCATTAGAACCGCCGTTTTGTTATCACGATCGCTATCTGTTATTTACTTAGTAATTTTGCACTTTCATTATCTAACATAAATACTGCAGAACTATGGAGTTGAAGTACTGATGCTGGTAATTGAGGAGTAATTGGTCCTTCAACGGCACCTTTTATTGCATTTGCCTTATTTCCACCACCAGCTAACAGTAGTATTTCTTTACAATTCATTATGGATTTAATACCCATAGTAAGGGCATATCTAGGAACTTCATCAACATTATCAAAGAAACGAGAATTTGCTTCTATAGTATCCTCATGAAGCTTTATCCTATAAGTTTCTCCAGAAAAATAATCTGAAGGTTCGTTAAATCCAACGTGACCATTTATTCCAAGGCCTAATATCATTAAATCAATTCCACCAGCCTTTTCAATTTTATCTTCATACGCCTTGCATTCTTTTTCATAATCTTCATTAGTACCACTTAATATATTAATATTTTCTTTATCAATATCAATATGGTTAAAGAAATTATCAAACATAAAGTAATGATAAGAATTTACGTTTGATTCATCTAAGTTCTCATACTCGTCTAGGTTAAAAGTTGTAATATCCTTAAATGAAATTTTATTTTCCTTATATAATTTAATCAGTTCTTTATACATCCCAATAGGTGTACTTCCTGTCGGAAGACCTAATACTGCATTTGGTTTGGACTTAATGAAATTATAAACATAATCAGCAGCTGCCTTACTCATTTCGTCATAATCATTATATATATGAATATTCATATATTCTTATTCCCCCTAATATATCATTATGTAATATTATATCATGTCTATATATTTATTCTTCTTTATTCTTCGAAACCATTAACAATAAAACCTGCTGCCTTAATCTTATTGATTATATCATCTAGTTTATCTGTTTCGATTTTAAGAGCCACTCTTACATACTTCTCAACCCTTTTTAAGTCAATCATTACTATACTTTCAATATTAATATTCTCTTCTGTAATCAAAGTCGTTAATTTAGCAATCTGTCCTGGAATATCAGGCATATCAACAACTATCCTAGAACCTTTGTTGGCTCCAAGAATATCAGTAAACGCATCAAAAATTGCACGATGAGTCAATATCCCAGTAAATTGATTCTTAGAATCCAAAACAGCTAAAAATGGTATTCTTAATTGACCTAATATATGAGATGCATTTTCAATTTCTTCATTTTCATGAATTATATGAATCTTACTATTATATAGCTCCTTCACCTTTTTCTGTGTTATATATTCTTGAAAATTTTCATAACCTGCTTCTACGTAACCTCTGTAAATTGTCTCTTTCATAATCAGTCCCATTAGGTTGCCATCATTAATTACAGGTAATGATAAAAAATTTCCCTGAGCCATTTTCTTTAGTGCGCTTTCTATACTTTCATCCAACTCAACTATTGTAAGTAATTCTTTATTGAGCATATGATTCTTTACAAACATTACGCCACCTCCAAATATTTATTCCTATTACTTATTTTACTGCTATGGAGTTTCTTATACTTATAATTACACATTTTTAATATATTATCAATAGTATTAGATAATATATTTTAGGCCTACCGGGAAATCCGATAGGCCTAAATGTTATTCAAAAATTATTTTGCCATATTTACATACTTTTCATACTTCTCCTTAGCATCCTTCTCTGCTTCCGTAAATAGTATATCTGCTATGTCCGGGAATGTCTTTCTTAATGATGTATATCTTATTTCTGAATTAATAAAATCCATAAATGACTCTGTTGGTTCCTTTGAATCCAATTGGAATGGATTCTTACCTTCTTCTTTAAGTCTAGGGTCAAATCTATATAGATGCCAATATCCTGAATTAACTGCTCTTTTTTCCTGTCTAATGGTTGTTCCCATTCCTGTTCTTATTCCATGGTTTATACATGGAGCATATGCTATTATTATTGATGGTCCATTATAACTTTCTGCTTCCTTTAATGCCTTAATCGCTTGGTTCATATTTGCACCAAGGGCAATTTGAGCTACATACACATAGCCATAGCTTGCAGCCATCATTCCTAGGTCTTTTTTCCTTAATTTCTTTCCTGATGCCGCAAATTTTGCTACTGCTGCCGTTGGTGTTGCTTTTGAGGATTGCCCTCCTGTATTTGAATATACTTCCGTATCCATTACCAATATATTTATATCCTCGCCAGATGCAAGTACATGGTCAAGTCCACCATAGCCTATATCGTATGCCCATCCGTCTCCCCCAAATACCCACACGGATTTCTTTACTAAATAGTCTTTTCTACTATAAATTTCTCTTAGTAATTCATTGGCTTTTTTATTTTTTGTATCAGTATTTAATAATGGCAATATACCTTTAGTTGTTTTCTTAGAAATTATAGGATCATTTATTCCTTCTATCCATTCTTTAAATAGTGAATTTAATGAAGGGTCTATATCAAGATCAATAAATTCTTCCATTAATAATTGAACTTTTTCTCTAATCTTTCTATTTGCCAATGCCATACCATATCCATATTCTGCATTGTCTTCAAATAATGAACTTGCCCATGCAGGCCCTTTCCCCTCTTGATTAGGGCAGAAGCTTGAAGAAGGTGATGATCCCCCCCAAATAGATGAACATCCTGAAGCATTAGATATAAGCATCCTATCTCCATATAACTGTGTAATTAGTTTTGCATAAGGTGTTTCTCCACAACCGGCACATGCCCCTGAGAATTGTAATAATGGTTGCTTAAATTGGCTTCCTTTTATTGAATATTGATCCATTCTATCTTCTTTGTTTCCTATTGCAATTGCATATTCCCAATTGCTAGCTTGTACTTCATTTTCATGTTCAAACGGAACCATTTCTAAAGCCTTATTCTTCGAAGGACAAACTTCTGCACAATTCCCGCATCCTGTACAATCTAGTGTAGATATTTGAATTCTAAACTCTAAACTTTCTAGCCCTTTTCCTTTTGCATCTATTGTTTCAAATACTTCCGGTTTATTATTTGACTCTTCTTCATCTAATAGGAATGGTCTTATGGCTGCATGAGGACATACTAATGAACATTGATTACATTGAATACAGTTTTCTTTTTTCCACATAGGTACCTCTACGGCTACTCCACGCTTTTCATATGCTGCTGTCCCTGATGGAATTTCTCCTCTTACCTTGTCTATAAATGCACTTACCGGGAGACTATCTCCTTCTTGTCTATCCATTGGAACCTTTATGCCTTTTATGAAACTTGGCAAATTATTTGTTTCCGAAACGTCTTTCTTTGCATATTTCCATTCTTCTTTTACCTCGACCTTTACCAGGGACTCGATACCTTTGTCTACTGCCCTATAGTTCATATTAACTATATCATCACCTTTTGCACCATATTCATCCTTTATGGATTTCTTAAGGTACTCTACTGCTTCTTCTACTGGTATAATTTCAGCTAGTTTAAAAAATGCTGCCTGCATTACCATATTTGTTCTTCCGCCAAGCCCTACTTCTGATGCTATTTTTGTTGCATTTATTGTATAAAAGCTAATATCATTATCATAAATATATTTCTTTACGTTCCCAGGAAGATTGTTTTCTAAATCATCTCCCTCCCAAATTGTATTCAATAGGAACGTTCCACCTTTTCTAAGTCCCTTTAATATATCATATTGGTGTAGGTAGGACTGCTTCGAGCAAGAAACAAAATCTGCCTTAGAG
Source organism: Tissierella sp. (assembly GCA_036844705.1). GTDB lineage: Bacteria > Bacillota > Clostridia > Tissierellales > Tissierellaceae > DAIUFH01. Next base: position 20,795 of record DAIUFH010000014.1, on the reverse strand, counting down.
ATTAAATATGTTGATTTTATTGGTGATTTTCCAAATCTTAGATGAGATACTGTTACTCCACCGGATTTCTTTGAATCATATGAGAAGTAGGCTTGAACATACATATCTGTATTATCCCCAATTATTTTTATTGCCTGTTTATTTGCCCCTACTGTTCCATCTGAACCAAAACCCCAGAATTTACATCTTACTCTATCTTTAGGTTCTGATGATATATTTTCGGATATTTCCAATGATGTATTTGTTACATCATCTATTATACCTATGGTAAATCTATCTTTAGGTTTATCCTTTTTAAGATTTTCAAATACTGCAAGTATTTGTGATGGAGTTGTATCCTTTGATGCTAGTCCATATCTTCCTCCTACTATTTCAACATCTTCTTTACTATCAAAGAAGATACTCTTTACATCAAGGTGAAGTGGCTCTGCTACTGCTCCTTTTTCCTTTGTTCTATCTAATACTGCTATTTTCTTTACAGAACATGGCAATACATCAAAGAAGTATTTAGCTGAGAATGGTCTATACAATCTAACCTTTATAGCCCCAACCTTTTCTCCTCTCTCCACTAGGTAGTCAACTGTTTCTTCTATAGTTTCTGTTACTGAACCCATGGCTACTATTATTCTTTCTGCTTCCGGATGTCCTATATAGTTAAATGGCTTATATTCTCTTGCCGTTATTTTATTTATATCCTTCATATAATCATTTACTATATCCGGTACTTTGTCATAATATATATTTGATGCTTCTACACCTTGAAAGTATATATCAGGATTTTGAGCTGTCCCCTTTGTCACTGGGTGTTCTGGGTTTAATGATGATTTTCTAAAATTTTCTACTGCTTCATAATCAACTAATTTAGAAAAATCATCATAATCCATCACTTCAATCTTTTGAAGTTCATGGCTTGTTCTAAAACCATCAAAGAAGTGTAAAAATGGAACACTTGATTTAATTGCCGCTAAGTGAGCTATTCCTCCTAAGTCCATTACCTCCTGTACACTTCCTGATGCAATCATTGCAAAGCCCGTTTGTCTTGCTGCCATTACATCTTGATGGTCACCAAATATGCTCAGTGCATGGGTGGATAATGCCCTAGCTGCCACATGGAACACTCCTGGTTGTAATTCACCTGCTATTTTATACATATTTGGAATCATTAGTAGAAGTCCTTGACTTGCAGTATATGTAGAAGACAATGCTCCTGCTGTAAGTGCACCATGTACTGCACCTGCTGCTCCTGCTTCCGATTGTAATTCCGTTACCAATACTTTCTGACCAAATATATTTTTTCTTCCATTTGCGGACCATTCATCTACATGCTCCGCCATATCAGAGGATGGTGTAATTGGATATATTGCAGCTACATCTGTAAAGGCATATGCTACATAAGCTGCGGCTGTATTCCCATCCATTGTTTGCATTTTCCCTAACATTTTTGTCCCCCTTATATAGTTAATTTAATAATAGGTAGGGACAACCCCTACCTATCATCTGACAAATGCGAATGCGGTACAGTTACTCTGCTGTAGCAAGAACTAATTGGTCCAAAGCTTGTTTTAAATCCGATATGATATCATCTGGATCTTCAAGACCAATGGATATTCTTACTAATCCTTCAGAAATACCTGCCTCTGCTCTTTCTTCAGGAGTATAAGGTGAATGAGTCATTGAAGCTGGATGTTGAATTAACGTCTCTGTATCTCCAAGGCTAACTGCCAATGTACAAAGTTCTACTGTATTCATTAATTGTATTCCTGCCTCTAGTCCACCCTTAACTTCAAATGCAATCATGGCTCCTGGCAACGACATTTGTTTCTTAGCTAAACTATATTGTTGAAAACTCTTTAATCCAGGATATTGAATTGTTTCGACCGCTGGATGTGATTCTAAAAATTCAGCTACCTTTTGGGCATTAGCACAATGTCTTTCCATTCGCAAGTCCAATGTTTTCATACCTCTATTGATTAAATATGCATCAAAAGGACTAAGAGATGCACCAGTCATATCCTTGATTCCAACCAATCTTACTTGATCTATGAACTCTTGCTTACCTACTGCAAAGCCTGCGATTACGTCTCCATGTCCATTTAAGTATTTTGTAGCAGAATGTACAACTACATCAGCACCTAAATCCAAAGGTCTTTGCAAATATGGTGTACAATAAGTATTGTCTACAACTACAATACAACCTTCTACTTCATGAGCTATCTTTGATATAGCTTCGATATCGGAAATTGTCATATTGGGATTAGCTGGACTTTCTAAGTAAATTACCTTTGTATTTTCCTTCATAGCTGCTCTTACATTTTCGGGGTCAGTTGTATCTACAAAAGTTACCTCTACACCAAATCTTGATAAACCATGGTTTAAGAAAGCAAATGTACAGCCATACAATGTTTTTGCTGCAACAATATGATCTCCTGCACTAACAGCTGCCCAAATAACGGATGTAATAGCGCCAATACCAGATGCTGTAGATACAGCTGCTTCTCCATTTTCCAGATTTGCAAGTTTTTCTTCTACTTGTGTATTCGTTGGATTACCTAATCTTGAATAAATATATCCACCTTCTTCCAATGCAAATCGTCTACCACCTTGTTCCGCTGAATCAAATATAAATGTTGATGTTTGATATATAGGAGTAGCAAGTGCTCCGTGTTCATTTTTTTGATATCCAGCATGTACTGCTCTTGTTGAAAACTTCATGTTGCTCATTTTTTCCTTATTCATTGTAAATCCTCCTTTTATTAGGTCAAATATTTAAAATTATTATTAATTAAACTTCTTTTTTCATAGCTAATTTACTTTCAGGCATGTCATGTTCAAAATTCCATAGGTCATTTTTAATTGCTCCATCAGTATACGGAACAAAAATCGAGAATATAGCAAATATAGCAAGGAATAGTACATACCAGATAAGAGGTATTACTTGAAATGGACTCACTAATCCATTTGTGAAGCCCACTGCTATTAACATTTGTGCTCCATAAGGAATTAAACCCTGCATTATACATGAGAAAGAGTCTAGCAACGAAGCTGATCTTCTAGGGTCTACCTTGTACTCGTGACATAATTCCTTAGCAATAGGTCCATTTATAATGATAGCAACTGTATTGTTGGCTGTAGCCATATCTGTTAAGCCTACTAATGCCGCTATACCTATCTCTGCTGACTTTCTTCCCTTTATCATTCCTTTTACCTTTTCCAATATCCATTGGATTCCACCTTCTTCCGCAACCATATAGGAAAGTCCACCAATTAATATTGACAGGATAAATATTTCAAACATGCCTGCGAAACCTTCATAAACTTGTTGTCCTAAAACCAGCAAGGTAAAATTTCCATAGAGTAATCCAATAATACCTGATGATAAAATTCCTGCAGTTAATACAACAAATACATTTACACCAATTAATGAGGCTAATAATACCAATATATAAGGCACCATTTTTACTATGTTATAAGAATTGATTTCAGCTGCTACAGTTTGAACTGGTTTTCCAAATATAAGCAAAAGAATAACTGTAAGTACAGCTGCAGGTAAAGCCATCATAATATTGCATCTGAACTTATCTCTCATTTCGCAGCCTTGGGTTCTTGTAGCTGCTATTGTGGTATCGGAAATTACAGATAAATTGTCACCAAACATTGAACCACCCATTAATGCTGCTATAACAAGTGGCATATGTAAACCACCTTTTTCTGCCAATCCCACTGCAATTGGTCCAACTGCAACTATAGTTCCTACAGATGTACCAGTAGCCAATGAGATAAAACATGCAATAATAAAGATACCTGCTGTGATATATTGTGCTGGAACTAAGGTTAATGCAAAATTTACAGTTGATTCAACTGCTCCCATTGATGATGAAACGGTGGAAAACGCTCCAGCTAGGATGAAAATTATACACATAATAATAATATTTTCGTCTCCACACCCTTTAATAAATGTATTGAACTTGTCATCAATGCTGCCTTTAAACATAATAAATGCAAATATAATTGCTACAAGTGCTGCAACTGGTGCTGGTAATTGATAAAATGCCATGTCTACTCCCTGAAATTGAAGAATCAATCCAGTTCCCATATATACTAAAATAAAAATTAGAAATGGGATTAGTGCTTTACCACTACTTTTGACTTTTTTTGAGTTGTCCATTTTATATCCTCCTAGTTTTTATTTATTAACCCTTCGCTGTGAAAGGATTATTTCATCATTCAAGTTTATCCCTATCTATTTCATATTTCTTCATCCTATTGATAAGCAAAGTATGTGTTACACCAAGGTTTTTTGCAGCTTGCCTAATGCTGTTAGATGTTTTAAGGCTCTCTAAAATTATTCTTTTCTCTAAATTTTCAATGCTTTCTGTTAGGGAATTTCCAATCAAATCAGAATCAGACACTAGTGTGTAATTCAGGATAATATCCTTTGCAGTAATTGTCTTTTTTGTAGCCAAAGCTATAGCTCTTTCAAGTACATTTTGAAATTCCCTGACATTTCCTGGCCAATTGTAATTGATTAATTTACGCATTGCATTTTGATCTACACCTACAATGTTTTTGTTATATCTGTTCGAATGTATTTTAGTAAAATGTTCAATTAAAATCGGTATATCATCTTTTCTTTCCCTGAGTGGAGGAATGTATATATTAAAGATATTTATTCTAAATAACAAATCCAACCTAAATTCCTTGTTTCGTACCATTTCATCTATATTCTGGTTCGTAGCAGAGATCAATCTTACATCAAATGATACTTCTTTTGTACCTCCTACCCGCCTTACCTTTTTTTCCTGTAGAACTCGAAGCAACTTTACTTGTAGATGAGGTGGCATTTCACCAATTTCATCTAAAAAGACTGTCCCCTTATCAGCAACTTCAAATATTCCAGCCTTGCCATCTCTTGTACCTCCAGTAAAAGTACCAGGTTCATAACCAAATAATTCACTTTCCAAGAGCTGATCAGGTATAGCTGCACAATTTATAGCAATAAAAGGCTTTTCCTTTCTGTTGCTTTCATTATGTATTGCTCTTGCAAAAATCTCCTTTCCTGTCCCACTTTCTCCTGTAATAAGAACCGGAGAATCAGAATTTGAAAAAAGTTTGCATTGTTTTATTACATCAATCATCTTATTGCTTTCACCAATTATGTCATCAAAAGAAATCGGATTGTCATATCTGCTTAGCACTCCAGATTTATCAACATCATAGAAAGATACTAAATATCCGGATGCAACGTTTGATTCATTTCTAATTTGCTGAAGATTTATCTGATACTGTTGATTTCCTATTTCATAACTTCCCTTAGCCATAGGCTTCCTGTTATTATTCTTTTTTAAAGCAGATAACAACTCATCATAATCCTCAATGTATTTTTTGATATTAATACCTGTTATGTTTTTTCCATTAGATTGAAATATTCTCTCTGCTGCATAATTGTTAATATATTTAATGTCACCATTTTTATTGAGCAGTGTAACGCCATGAGGTATAATATCCAGCACATTTCTCATTTCTGTATCCTTTTCTTCAAAAGGAAATAAATCAATTTCCTCTATACTTTCCCAACTGTCAAGCTCAAATAACTCTTTTTTAATCTTCTCCCAAACATCATCTTCTATAGGGTGTAGATTTAGATAACAAACATAAGCGTATACTTCCATCCAAATAATTGATGCGTCATATTTGTGCAATATTTCCAAAGTCCTATAGGTAAGGTGTGGAATATCCTCAGAAAATGTTAATTTGACCTTTCTTCTTTTCATTTTTTCCCTCCTCTTTATTGTATAGCAATTCTCATGCCAGCTTTGAAACTGTTGATTCAACGCTAATCCTCATTATTCTAAAAGTATAACTATTAGAATAATTGGAACATATATAATCCATAATCAAATAACCAGTTCATTGCAAACGTTTTACTGGTTTATTATTATTCCATATGTATCAATTTTAAACCATTCAAATATTTATTAACAAGATAAAAATAAATAGACAGAATTTACAGTGACATGAACTTCTCTAGTAGCTTTTCAAGTTATGGAAAAATATTTTAATTAAATTATGCATAAAAATATGGTATAATTTCCTTTTAAGATAATAATAAATGTAACAAGTTTTATTGGAGGGAAGATGAATATTATTAAAAATTTTATAAAGAAACATGGAAAATCCATCGTCAAATCAATAATATTTATAGCAATTTTAGTTTTTATTATATATAACATAAGAAGTGAAATTAAATCATTAGATTTTGCAAAAACATTTATGTTGATAAGGGAGTTACCAATACATTCTTTGTTGCTATTAACTATAATTGGGGTTTTAGCAGTATCTTCAATTACAGTTTATGATTTCTTGATAATTAGACATCTAAATCTTGATATACATCCCTTTGCTATTTTCAATATATCCTTCATTGCAAGTACCGTTAATAATGTTTCTGGACTTGGAGGATTAACAGGGGCTTCAATAAGATCTGTATTGTTCAAAAAAGGAGATGAAAAAACAGATATCTTCGATTATAATTTATTGCTGATACCAGCTACGGCTATAGGATTAGGGGTATTGACTCTATACTCTCTTTTCAATTATAAATATTTGCAACCTATTATTAAAAATTATAGATTTTTATTATTGGCTATTATTGGATTTATAGTGTATTTATTTGTTTATTTCTTTATTGACATTTTGTTTTATATGTTTAAGAAAACTGAAAAAGATATTATAAATTCCAAAAGATTTATTCTAAAATTAAATCTACTGATAGCTTCAACTATACAATGGCTTTTTTCTTTTGTTTTATTTGCAATTATCTTAAGGCGTTTTAATAATAGTATAGGTTTTAATGTAATATTACCTATCTATACATTGGGTTCTATTGCAGCAATAATCAGTATGCTACCTGGTGGTGTAGGCTCTCTTGATCTAGTAGCTTTGGTAGGATTTCAAAACTATGGTATTCCAACTGAGCATATATTGGCTTCTCTAATTCTTTATCGTGTATTTTATAACTTTATACCATTGATAGTTAGCATTGCTACTAACTTGATTGCACAGGCAGTAGATAAAACACAAACATATAAATTGTTTAATACAGAAAAATTTAAAGGTGTCATTAGTAGAACATCAAGTCTGACCAATCTATTATTGAGTATATTGGTATTCTTCAGTGGACTTGTATTGTTATTTTCTGCTTTAGTACCGGGCATAGCCGAGAGAATTAAATTAGCATCAAAGCTACTATCCTTTCCAATAATGCAATGGTCACACCAATTATCCATAACAATTGGTATTATATTGTTGAATATATCTAGAGAAATTAGAATGAGAGTTAAAAGAGCATATAATATTACCTGGTGGCTTCTGCTTCTAGGTGCAGTATTTATGATGCTTAAGGGATTTAAATACGAAGAAGCACTATTTCTTTTAACAGTTTTAATAATATTAAGAGCTTCAAAAGATAGCTTTTATAGAAGAAGCCTTCCTTTTGATTGGTATGGATTTACTATTTCTGCGCTATTAACTTTAGCTGTACTATTAATTTTTCTAAGACTATCAAATGTAATTTTTTTAGATTTCTTAAAGTTAAGTACTTTTAAGGCAATATTTACCCATGAGTTAATACATCTAAAACCAAACGGAATAGTAGCATATGCGTTATTTATCCTATATGTAATTATGAAGGAACTGACGAAGGAACGTATCTCAAAGGATGAAAGATATGAGAGTGTAGATGAAGATAAAATCAGTAATTTCTTTGATATTAACAAAGGAAGCTTTTTATCTCATTTAATTTATCTAAAGGATAAGCATCTATATTGGTCTAACTCAAATAAAGTAGTCATAGCTTTTGAGAAAAGTCACAATGTTATCATTGTATTAGGTGACCCTATAGGGGATGAAAACTACTTTGGCGAGGCTATAGACGAATTTCATAAATTCATAGATGAATATGGTTATAAATCAGTATTCTACGAGGTAAGTGAAAGTTTACTACCACTGTATCATGACCATGGATACTATTTCTTGAAGTTAGGAGAAACTGCATTAGTTGACTTAGATTTCTTTGATATAAAAAGCCCTAAAAGTAGAGACTTTAGAAATATATTGAACAGATTTAATAAAGATGGATACTATTTTGATATTATCGATGGAAAAGATATAGATAACAAAATATATAATCAATTAGAGCAAATTTCAAAAGAATGGCTTAATGGAAGAAATGAAATGGGCTTTTCACTAGGATATTTAAACCGAAACTATATAGAAAAAGCTCCTATTGCTTTCGTAAGAAAAACAGAAGATAATTCGATAATAGCATTTGTTACCCTAATGCCTAAATACGACAATAAGTCATATTCAATAGACTTGATGAGGCATAAAAACAGTATACCAAGCAATACGATGGCTTTCTTGATAATCAATCTAATAGTTTACCTTAAAGAAAAAAGCTATAATACATTAAATCTAGGCATGGCTCCTCTTTCAAATGTTGGAACAACTAATAATGCACATTTTAATGAAAGAATTGCACACCTTGTATTTAAATTTGGTAAGGAATTATATAGCTTTTCAGGATTAAGAAATTTCAAGGAAAAATTCAGCCCAAATTGGGAAAGCAGATATTTAGCATACGAAGATTTGACAATGCTTCCAGCATCAATAATAGAAGCAACAATTTTAATTCATAGTAAGAGAAAGTAGAGCCCCGATTTTAATAAATCAAGGCTCTATCTATTTAACTATCAACATTACAATTTAAAGTCAAAACCCTGTTTACGAATTACTCTCAAAATTTCCTGACGTTTAGGGTTAGGATTTTCTAATTTTTGAACTACCTGATTACTAAAGCTATCGACTCTCTTGTTAGCATCTCTAAGGTCATAATAGGTACGCATAACTTCATCATATTCTTTAATTTCATCCAAGTAATTATCAAAACTTTTATATTGATTCTCGAAAAGACGTAGCTCCATATCCATTCTAGGCTTAAGTTGAGGATTTTGATTAGGATATCCTATGCCAAGACCTAAAACCGGAAATGTTAGTCTTGGTAGTTTCAATATTTCACAAATTTTCTCTGAGTCATTTAGAATGCTCCCTAAATAGACTATTCCTAAATCCATAGCTTCCGCTGCATTTACTATATTTTGTACTGTAAGACAGGCATCGGTGAATCCCTGGAAAAATCTATCCATATCACCTGAACTTTCTTCAAGACAATCTTTCTCTTCAGCAATCTTTGCATTTCTATATACATCTACGATAAATATCAATAGCTCTGGTGCCCTAGCTACATATTCTTGCTTACATATATCTGCTATTTTCTTTCTAATATCGGAATCAGTTATTCGAATAATTGAGCAAGACTGCATACCATTTGAACTTGCAGTTCTTTTTGCTGTCTCCATTAATAAATTAAAGATATCTACAGGAATACTCTCATCTCTAAACTCCCTTATAGTACGGTGTTCTAACTGCTTTTGGATCATTTTATTTAAGTCATCCACTAAAATCACTCCTTTAGATATATAATATCCTTCTTAGCTTTTATACCTTTACCCAATTTATTATCTTCATAACTACAAAATGGTAAATCACTATTACTCAAAGGTGTGAATGAAAAGTCCACTTTTTAATTTAGGTTCAAACCATGTTGACTTAGGTGGCATTACAGTATTAGCATCGCTTACATTTATGATGTCTTCTATTTGTGTTGGATAAAGTAAAAAAGCAACCTTCATTTCTTCTTCAAGTTTACCTGAAATTGTATCCATCATATTTTCTCCACCACAAAATTCTATTCTTTCATTTGTTCTGGGGTCATCAATTCCCAAAATTGGACTTAATAGATTATTTTGCAAAATAGACGTATCCAATGATGCCACTACATCATTAGGGTCAAAAATTCCTTCTTTAGGCTTAATCGAGTAAAATCTGTCTTTAAAAACAATAGTAAATTCATGTTTTTTTTCTGGCTGAACTGGCTTTTTTAATGATGTGATATAAAAATTATTTTTTACCTGCTCTATAAATTCCTCAATTGAATATCCATTTAAATCTCTTACTATTCGATTATATGGCATAATATAAAGCTCATCCCCTGGAAATATGACCGACATAAAAAAATTAAATTCTTCATCACCTGTATAATCAGGGTTTTCTTCTCTTTTCATTAAACCTACCTTATAAGAGGATTCAGTTCTATGGTGCCCATCTGCTATATATAAACTTTTCATTTCAGCAAATATTCTCTGTATTTCTCTTAGCTTACTATCATCATCTACAACCCAAAGTATTTGCTGGACTCCATCTTTAGTAACGAAATCAAAAATAGGTTTATGATTTTCTGTCCAATCTTTCATTAGTTTCTTAAGAAGTATATTATCTTTATAGAACAAGAATACAGGCTCTGTATTAGCTCCACATGTGTAGAAATGTTTGATACGGTCCATTTCCTTATCAACTCGCGTAAACTCGTGACGCTTTACTCTATTTTTATCATAATCATCGATTGACACACATCCAACTATGCCATTTTGAACTCTATCATTCATTATTTGCCTATAGATATATATAATTTCTTTTTCTTCCTTTACCAGATACTCTTTTTGTATAAAATCCTGTAAAGTATCTTTTGCTTTATTATAAACATCCTGAGAATAAGGATCTATATCATTTAACATATCTATTTCTGGTCTTATAACATGAACAAATGAATAGGGATTTTTTCCAATCTTAAGTGCTTCTTCATGATTTATAACATCATAAGGTACACAAGCAATTTTATCCTCCAATCCTTCCTTTGCTCTATAACCTCTAAAAGGTCTTATTTTTATCATACTATTAGCCCCCACTTCGCATTTAATTCACCTTTAAAATCCATAATGATGCTAATTATCTCCTCTCCTATTCTCTTCTGTGCCTCTTCAGTAGAAGCCCCGATATGTGGCGTAACAGATACCTTTGGATGATTACATAGCTCGTGATTTGGAGTAGGCTCATCCTCAAATACATCTATACCAACACCTGCAACTCTATTAGCATTTAATGCATCCAACAAATCTACCTCATTCACCACACCACCTCTTGCTGCATTTATAATAAATACATCATCCTTCATTAAATCTAGTTCTGCTTTACCAATTAATGGCTTATCTGTACTTGGTGTATGAATTGAGATAAAGTCAGCTTTTGTAAGCAACTCTGTAAAAGAAACATATTTAAAATTATCATCATCTATATTAAATTTATCATAATATATGACTTCCATCCCTAAAGCTGTTGCTTTTTGAGCCAATGCTTTTCCAATTCTACCAAGTCCAATAATTCCCAAGGTCTTCCCACTAAGCTCTATTCCTCTATAATTATTTTTGTTCCATTGTCCTTCACGCATAGTAATATTTGCAATTGCAATATGACGAGCTAGGCTAAACATATGACCAAGTACTAGCTCTGCAACAGAATTACTGCTTGCATTCGGGGTGTTTTTTACCATAATTCCGTTATTTATTGCGTACTCAACATCTATATTATCCAATCCTACACCAGCACGTATAATAAGCTTTAGCTTCGTATCCTTAGCCGCATCAATAAGCTCCTTATATACTTTAGTAGCTGATCTAACTATCAATATATCATATGTCTTTATAATCTTAACTAATTCTTCCTTTTCATAATGAGTTGTATCTACTTCAATATTTCTTTCCCTTAAAGCTTGAACTGCATTCTTGTCTAATCCATCATTCGCCAATATTCTCATTAATGTCACCTCTCAAAGTAGTTTAAATTCCTAATATATCATCAATATTTAATAACAATTCATTAATACCTTCTATTTGGGTATCAGCCATATGCGCGATTCTAAAGGTCTTTTCCTTTAAATCACCATAACCATTTGATATCATCATCCCTCTTTTTTTCAACTCAGCATTTAAATTTGAAACACTTATTTTTCTTGTATTCTTCACAGTTGTTAATGTTCTTGATAAATATCTTTCATCTGCAAAGAGTTGAAATTTCTCCCTAGCCCAATTTCTAACTATTTCAGCCATATCTATATGTCTTTTAAATCTATTTTCAATTCCTTCTGTATTTAATATATAATCAAGCTGATAATCCAGGGCAAACATATGTGAAATAGATGGAGTAGACGGATATTGATAATCCTTTTTTAAAATATAATTGTAAAGGGTTAATAAATCTAAATAGCACCCTCTATTTTTAACCGTTTTTGCTCGATCTATTGCCTTCTGTGAAAAAGTGCATATAGACATTCCTGCAGGTAATCCCAAGCACTTTTGACTTGAAGTAATTACGATATCTATCCCTAGTTCATCTATATCCACCTTATGTCCTCCAGCTGAACTAACCATATCAACGCAAAATACTATTTCAGGATAATTTTTCATTACCTCGGCTATTTCTTCAATTGGATTTGCTACTCCTGTTGATGTTTCATTATGGGTTATGGTAATTAGGTCATATTTTCCTGTCTTTAAAACCTTCTCTACGAAATTTGGATCCGTCGCCTTACCCATTTCAACCTCAAATAAATCTGCATCTACACCATTGTTAATTCCCATCTCGTACCATCTCTTCCCAAAGGCACCTACTGAAAATACCGCTGCCTTTCTTGATGTACAGCTTCTTATTGCTCCTTCCATCAGACCACTTCCTGAAGTAGTAGACAATAGAATCTGCTTATTTGTGTTCCAAATCTTTTGCATATTTTGCGATATATTTCTTTGTAGTTCTGAAGCCTTCTTAGTCCTATGACCAATTTGTGGAGTTGCCATCTTCATTAATACATCTTCTCTTACATCAACAGGCCCAGGTATAAATAATCTAGTATGCATTATAATTCCTCCTTTTGTCTTGTTTCATTAGCAAATAAAAAACTCCCGCACCTTATAAAATATAAGGGACGAGAGTTATCTACCGCGTTGCCACCCAAATTAACAGCTTAAATCTTCTGTTCACTCGAATCCTATAACGCAGGATATACGGTTTACTTTTTCATAAATAGCTCAGAAACGGATTCATTGGATTATCATACAAATTTTCACCAACCATTTGCTCTCTAAAAGATAATTACCAATTACTTTTTTTCTTCATCACTTTATTGTAGTATTTCAAAATACTCTACAATACTTTTAAAAAAATGTCAAGTCTTTTTAAGCACCTGACATTTTCAAATTCTCATATACACTAATCTGTTTACTTTCCAACTCTTTAATTTCATTAACTAACAAATTTACAAATAATCCTACATCTGTTACTATACCTATTGTCTGGCTACTACCTCTATCACTAAGCTTAGTGACTACTGCTGAATTGATATCGACGCAAATCATCTTACATTTAGCTGGAAGCATGTTCCCAGATGCAATTCCATGAAGCATTGTGCCTAGAACAAGTACTATTTCAGCATCACAAAGTATATCGCTGTAAGCCTTCTGAGCTTCTATCATATCAGTAATAGTATCTGGCAGAGGTCCATCATCTCTTAGACTTCCAGCTAGTACAAATGGAATGTCATTTTTTACACACTCATATAGGATTCCGGATTTTAATCCATCTCCTTCGACTGCTTTTTTAATCGAGCCATATTTATATATATGATTGATTGCCCTCATGTGATTTCTATATCCATTTTTAGTAACTACACCAGTTTTGCTACAAACACCTAAAGAAGTTTGATACAAATTTTTTTCAATATCATGGACAGCTAAAGCATTCCCTGTTAAAAGACTTGAGATATAATCATTTCTAATTAATTCAGCCAGATATTGATCACCCCCGGTATGAACTACCACAGGTCCAGCTACTATAGTTAATTTCTTTTTATTATAGACTAGCTCATAAGCTAATTTCTTAATTTGCATATCATTTCTTCTTTCAGAAGAAAATCTATTGTCCATAAAGCTAAAACCCTTTTGCTCGTGAGCCTTTTCACTTTCATTTATTACCTTAATTCCCAAATCACCACAAACTATTTTGTCACCCTTCTTTATATCCCTCAATTTTCTACATGATGCTCCAGTCTCATCTATTACGATTAAGGCATCCATTCTTTGATTCCGTACCTCAAGCCAATTATTATTATAATATACTAAGGTAGTATTATTTGTTGTAGAATAAAAGTCATCAGAAACATGCTTATCTTTTATCGCCTCTTTTGTTATTACATTATCATTATTTATAAATGCTATAGAATTTAACATAATAAAATACCTCCTATAAAATAAAAAAAACCTCCATTCCCTAGAAGGGACGAAGGTATATCGCGGTGCCACCCAATTTGATTAATCATAAAACATCTTAATTAATCCACTTGAAACCAGTAACGTTGGTTAACGGACAAATTTATCATTTGCAGCTCAAAGGGCTGGTTCAAAAGAACTTATCTCAGAAGATCTCTCAGTCGGTGAATCTTCCTTCCTGTTAGCATATTTCTCTTTACTATTCCTTATCATTGCTAAAAAATATATATTTCCTATCATTATATGCAAAATATCCTCAATTGTCAAATTAAACTTTAAAATTATTTTATTTAGATTTTATCATATTTACTTATGAAAATTTCTTTTGGGCGATGGCTGCTGCACCAATCGCACCAGCGAAACGACCTTTTTTATTAGCTATTATAGATTGTCCTAAATGCTCTGATAATATTCTAACAAAAATTGGATTGACACTTAATCCCCCCGTAAGAATTATCTTGTCTCTAAGTCCATGACTAGTTGCTAACTGTTTTACTTTTGTTGAAACAGAATCCACAACACCAGCAGCGATATCTTCTCTACTATTGCCATCTCCCATAAGCCCTATGATTTCAGATTCTGCGAATACAGTACACATGGAACTTATTTGAAGCACTTTCCCATTATTTGCATATGTAAAGAGTTCATCAATTGTAAGACCAAGACGATTGCACATGATTTCTAAAAATTTTCCTGTTCCAGCAGAACATTTATCATTCATCATAAAGTCATCAACTTTTCCATCTTTAATAGATATAATTTTCGTGTCTTGTCCTCCTACATCAATAATTGTACAGTATTTTATATCATACATGACTTGAACACCTTTTGCATGGCAAGTAATTTCAGTAACTGTTTCATCAGCATAAGGAACACAAACACGACCATAACCAGTAGATATGGTTTTAACTTCATCTGAATTTACATCAATTTTGTATTCATCAAATAGTTTTTTCTGAATTTGAAATGCTGTTTCCTTACTATTCCAACCAGTTGGTAATACAAATTCTAATTCCTTCTGCCCTCTAACAGCAACTTTGCTGGCAGTTGAGCCAATATCAATACCGACAAAAAACATTTTAAAAATCCTCTCTAACTAAGATATCATCTCTAAAAATGCTTCTAATCTTGTTTGGATCTGAGCACTATCAGATGAAGAAAAATCAGTGTTAATACGAATATAAGGAAGTCCTAATTCCTCTGAAATATACTTTTTAGTTTTATGGGCTTCAATGGCAAACGTATGACACGCAAAAAGTACCATTTCAATAACACCATCTACTTTATATTCTTCAATTATAGATTTCATATCTTCGAAACGACCATCATTTGGTGTCATAACAGAACAATTGATTTTCAAGTATTTTTCTGCTAATGCCTCGTAAGGATCTTTGGTTTCATCCACAAGCATACGCTGTGTTCTAGGACCTGCACAACTATCTAACACAACTATATCCGCTCCTAAAGCTTCCACCTTATTAATGATTTTATCACGAACCCCTGTATGAGGGCATCCAGTTAACATAAGTCTAGGTCTACGTTTTTTATTGGAATCTTGTGGTTTATACATTGATAAAAACTCTTTTGTCTTTGATTCTAAATATTCAACAACATCATCATCTGTAAAATGAAAATCCGTTGCTTCAATAACGCTGCTAAGTTCATAGCCAGATACCGGTGATGGCACTAATTTTGTTACTTCATAGGCCTTTAATTTTGCTTTGCGTATTCTGTTTCGCTCAACAATTGCATTGTGAAGCTTTTCTTCTGTTATTTCAGTATTAAAAAAATCTCCGATATATTTAGCTGTCTGCTTTATTTGCTCCTTCCATGCCAAAACAGCAAGTGGACCATTTTGCCCTTGAGGCAGATGCATAACATGCACCGGTTTTATTTCATTAAGAAGTTCATACATTTTCTTTTTCCCATCACAGGTTGTTTCAGCTAAAATCATGTCAGAAAAATAGAAATATGGACATTTATCTGATATAGCTAGTCCAAAACTTGATTTTATAAGTGGACATAGTGTTTTAGGAAGAATAGCCTCCGCTTCTGAAATTCCAAGTTCACTGTTACCGCATAAACTAACAGACACAGCTCCTGCAGCCAATATTAATTCCACAGGTGTATAAGTACAAAATATTCCCACAACTTTTTTGCCCTTTTCTTTTTCCTTCATCAATTCGATAAAACCTTTTTTTCTCTTTTCATCGAATGTTTCAAAATTATCAGGAAGTTTAATCATTTTATGCACCTACTTTATATTTAATATTAAATTATAAAAAAAATGTACTAAATCTAATAGAGGAGTCTCCTCCCCTATTTAAATAATTGTTATAATCAATATCACTTGTTTATTCAACTTTGATTTCAATACCTTCAAGCAATGGATTCCAAATGATTTCCAAACTTTTATCATTGTTTGTTATTAGTTTAACATTTAATATTTCTAAAGTAAAATAGATTAATCTAATAGTTTAGAATGAAAGAATTAGTCACATTTATATATATTATATGTGGATTCTTACTAAAACAATATTGCACCTAAAACAGCTGCTACCAAAATAAAGTGAATTGCATTTACCTTATACTTTACTAAAGATACTAATCCTATAACCCATATTAATATCCCACCCCACTGAATATTTTTTATATTTAGCAAATCAACTATATTTCCTGATTCAAGGAAAAAAATCCCTCTAGCTAAATTCAATGCAGTAGCTAATAATATTCCAGCACAAGAAATTTTAATTGCAGTTAGAAATCCTTGAATATATGGATTCTCATAAAATTTTGATAAAAAGAAATATACAATACTTACTAATATTAAAGATGGTACACAAACACCAATTGTTGAAATAATAGAACCAATTATTCCACCCTTTATATAACCTATATAAGTAGCTCCGTTAATGGCAACAGGTCCTGATGAAAGCAATTCAAGAGCTAGCATATCGGCAAATTCTCCGGAAGTAAGATTTAACAATCTCTGTCCTTCTTCATATATTAAACCCATCATGGGATATCCACCACCAAAACTAAGAAATCCGATCTTTACAAACATAAAAAATAATTTAGTATACATTAATTAACCCTCCTATGATTTTTGTACACAACTCGTGAAATGCCTATAAATCCATTAAGAAGGATAACCGTCAATATACCCCAATTCAAAAAAAGAACAGCTATAAAAGAAAATACCATCAATATGAACTCCCACTTGGATTTTCCTCTTTTAGCTATATTTATTGCATTGGTCATTATAATTGCAACAGATGCCGCTCTGACTCCCTCAATTGCTCCCTTTATCCAATCCAAACCATTGAGATAGGAATATGTTAATGTTACTAAAAGCATGCCAAAAAATGCAGGCAATACTGTTCCAAGAGCAGCGGCAAGTGCACCTGCCCAACCACAAATGTCACTCCCTATCATCAATCCTGCATTTAGAGATACTACACCGGGCATTGCCTGACCTACTGCAAAATATTCTAATACTTTATCTTTATCAATTAGATGATATCTATCATCCAATTGCTGTTGTAGAATTGGTAGAGTTACACTACCACCTGTAAATGCAAATAACATCGATTTAAAATATACACTGAAAATTTCCCACATCATTTGTGGAGTTTTTTTATTCAAGTTATTCATTCAATTTCTCCTGTCTAATACACACTGATTATTACTAATGAATCATAATGTTAATGTCTAACATTAATCCACATATGTTAAGTTTTACAGATATTATATATTGAAGTTAAACATTAACATTAAGTTCAAGTAATCTTAAATCAATATTGAACTCATTGTTCCTTGTCTATGACATGCTTTAGGTAATTAAGAAACTCATCCCTTAAATCCTCTCTTCTTAAAGCATATTCCACTGTTGCTTCTAAGAATCCTAACTTATCTCCTACATCGTATCTTTTACCTTCAAAATTGTATGCATACATTGCCTCAACCTTAGCTAACTCCTTTAAGGCATCGGTCAATTGAATTTCTCCATCTTTTCCTGGTTTTGTATGCTCTAATATTTCAAAGATAGCCGGATTGATAATATATCTTCCCAAAATAGCTATGTTAGATGGAGCTTCCTCTACAGATGGCTTTTCGACTAATCCCTTTACCTTATATACTCTATCCTCAATAAATCTTCCATCAACTATACCATATTTACAAACATCTTCTTTGGCTACTTCCTGAACTCCTAATATAGTAGTCTTGTATTCATCATAAACTTCAAGCATTTGTTTTAAACAGGGCTTTTCATTATCCACTATATCATCACCTAATAATACGGCAAATGGTTCATTGCAAACAAAGCTCTTAGCACAATGAATTGCATGTCCAAGTCCTTTAGGTTCCTTTTGTCTTATATAGTGAATATTTACCATATCGGAAATTTTTCTAACTTCCTCTAATAATTCAAGCTTGCCACTTTTTTCTAATTCAAGCTCTAGTTCTATAGATTTATCAAAATGATCCTCAATACTCTTTTTATTTCTTCCAGTAATAATTAAAATCTCTTCTATCCCAGAATTAACTGCCTCTTCAATGATATATTGAAGTGTAGGTTTATCAACTATAGGTAGCATTTCTTTAGGCTGAGCTTTAGTCGCCGGTAAAAAACGGGTCCCAAGTCCTGCAGCTGGGATAATAGCTTTATGTACCTTCATTTTAATATCTCCCTTCTATAAATGTGATTATACTAATATTGTCCCAATATACCTTTTGATTTAGCGATGTTAACACATTTATCAAATATCATAAGTCCTATAATAAAATATAATAACGAATTCCCTATTAAAATTCCATAGTTTGAAAAGGAATATTCAGTTAACGAAATGCCCTCTCTCATTGATTGAAATACATGATCCGCTGCAGGTCTAAAAGGTATTAAATTATATATGATTGTGTTATTAGGGTTAATCATTATAAAGGCTATTAGAAAATATTGAATTATACTTAATAAGGATTGAATCTTCTTAAATATAAGGGCTAATCCCCCGCATATAAGTCCTATTCCTAGTATACTGAATACACCGAGAAATATAGGCAATATAATTGATATTAAACTAATTTGAAGTCTATATTTTGTAGTTATCATTATTATAAATAACAATATAAAAGAAATTATCAAATCAGTCAATAATTCTGAAATACTTCTTAAAATTACAATAGTAGATAGCTTTATTCCTGACATATTCAATTGTTCCAGTGTTCCTCTGCTAGCATCATTTATTATACCATATGCTATACCTTCATAGGACATCATCATTATTGACCATAGAAAATATCCTATAACAAATCCTTCAAGAGTATCACCCATATCTATTGGCGATATTCCCATATCAAGCCCAAAGCTTTTAACACCTAAAAACATAGCCATGAATACTACATAAAGAAGGAGAATATTAGATATTGAATTGAATTTATATCTTAATAATTCTTTAAAAGTTTTTTCAATTGAAACTTTAAAGAGATAGCAGTACTTTTTCAACTAATCCAGCTCCTCTTCTGTAAGGTTTAAATATACTCTTTCAAAATTGACATCCTTTTGTTTTATCTCTTTTATAGGAATGTTCGAGTTCTTTAATACTTCCATTATTTTATATACATCCTGGAAATTAGTTATATCAACTTCTATTTTAGTTCCTCCATTAATGAAATATAAATCGTTATTTTGCTGTAATAAATCTTCAATTTTTTCATTAGATATATTTTCAGACAACTCGATTTCATATGATCTGGTTTTAAACATATCCAGAAGTTTCTTTACACTCTCATTTGCAACTAATTTTCCCTTATTTATCACAACTACATCTTTACAAATGCTTTGAACTAAATTCATATCATGGGTACTTAACAATATAGTTTTATTCAATTCATTAGATATCTCTTCGAGAATATTTTTTATATCCACGTGGCTTTGTACATCTAAACCAAGAGTAGGTTCGTCTAATAATATAATATCAGTTTTTACAATCAGGGTCATGGCTATAGCTACCTTCTGTTGCATGCCTCTGGAGAGATTATTGACGGCTATATCTTTTTTATCTGTTAGATTGAATCTATCTAACAGGAAGTTAATTTCCTTTTCAATATTTTTCCCTCCTATACCCCTAATACCACAGAAATATCTCAAATTTTCTCTAGGAGTTAACTTCCAATATAGATTTCTAGTTCCTTCAAATAAGGCAGATATCCTATTTAACGACTTTCTATTACTATTGCTAAATATTTTAATCTCCCCATCATCTGGTATTATTAAATTACAAATACTTTTGATAGTTGTAGTTTTACCAGAACCATTTGGACCGAGTATTCCACATATACCACCCTTTTCTACAATAAAGCTAATATTATCTACTGCTTTAATTTCACCAAATTGCTTAGACAAATTAGTTACCTCTATTGCCTCCAAATTTATTCCTCCTAAATATAAAATCCCTTAAAATACCTACTATCCTAAATTCTACCACAGTAGAATTTCTTTTACTACAAATTTAATCAAATACGACT
>DAIUFH010000013.1:23518-39193 GCA_036844705.1 Tissierella sp. | reverse complement strand
ACCCATCAATACCAAGTACGTTTATTCAACCATTTGGAACTTTGTTTTTAAATCTCATTAAGATGACCATAGTCCCATTAGTTTTTGCGTCTTTAGTTGGAGGAGCTGCAAATATAGGTGACATTAAAAAGCTTGGCAGAGTCGGTGGAAAGACAATGATTTATTTTTTTGTCACAACTGCATTTGCTGTATTTATTGGTTTAGCAGTTTCAAATATTTTGAAGCCTGGAGTCGGAATTACGTTAGCAACTGCAGAAGCTGAAATTCAAGAGATATCTGAAGCACCATCTCTAGTTCAAACTCTTTTAAACATAGTTCCAACTAATCCTATAGATGCGCTAGCCAAAGGAGATATGCTTCAAATAATATTCTTTGCATTATTTACTGGAATAGGAGCTGCTTATATAGGTGAAAAAGGGCAAGCATATCTAAAATTCTGTGATAGTTTAGCAGAAATCATGTATAAACTTACCGGGATGATTATGAATTTAGCTCCATTTGGTGTATTTGCTTTAATGGTACCTGTTATTGCAAACAATGGACCTAAGGTATTGTTACCTCTTATAAAATTAATAGCTGTTTGTTATTTAGGATACATCCTACATGCAGTTATAACATATTCTACAACGATTAAAGTTTGGACTAAGTTTTCAGTATTACAATTTTTCAAAGGGGGGATGCCTGCTTTTGCCATGGCATTTAGTACTAGTAGTGGAGCTGCAACTATGCCTCTTGGAATGAAGATAGCACAAGAAGAATTCGGTGTATCTGAATCTATTTCCAGTTTTGTTTTTCCTCTGGGGACTACAGTAAATATGGACGGAACTGCATTGTTTCAAGGTGCTTGTGCAGTTTTTATAGCTCAAGTATATGGTGTTCCTCTTACATTAAGTCAGCAGTTGACTATAATATTGACAGCTACATTGGCATCCGTAGGTACTGCAGGGGTGCCTGGCTCAGGATTTGTAATGCTTTCTATGGTATTATCATCAGTGGGGCTACCAATGGAAGGCCTTGCTTTGATAGCGGGTATAGAAAGGATTCTAGATATGGGAAGAACAACTGTAAACGTAACCGGAAACTTGTCAGCATCAATTGTTGTTGCAGGAACTGAAGGGGAAATAGATTATGAAAAAGCGGGGATATTAAAAGAAAAAAATAAAGTAGCATAGATTTTATTGATTGGAGAGTGGAGCATGGAAAAAACAATAGGTATATTAGGTGGTATGGGGCCAAAGGCTACTGCGGATTTATTTAATAAAATAATCGATATGACTCCGGCAGAAAGGGATCAAGATCACATCCATATTATAATAGACAATAATCCAAAGATTCCGGATAGAACAGATTATATTTTAGGTCATGGTCAAAATCCTATAACAGCTTTAACAGAAGGAGCCATGAAGTTAAAAATGAGTGGGGCTGATTTTATTATAATTCCCTGCAATACTGCCCATTATTTCTATGATGAACTGATAGAAACAGTTGATGTTCCCATCATAAATATGATAGATGAAGTGGGTCGATATATACTGGGCAAGTATGGAAAATGCAAGGTGGGATTATTGGCAACAACCGGAACTTATAAGGGTAGAGTCTATGAAAAATATCTTAATCCTTTGGGAATAGACATTATAGTCCCAAAAGATGAGATTAAGAATAAAATTTTAGACTTGATTTATAAGATAAAAGCAGGAAGAAAAGAATTTGAAACTGAAGAATTATATAATATTTTAAGTGAATTTAAGGAAAAAGGAATAAATACAGTAATTTTAGGATGTACGGAATTACCTTTAGTATTCAATTCAAATTTATATGAATTTAAAGATTTCAATTTTATATCTTCAACAGATATTTTGGCAAATAAAGCAGTAAAAATAGCAAAAAATTAAATTATAAAAATAAAGGCGGGAATAAAAATGACAAAGTATAGAATAGAAAGTGATTCAGTAGGCGAAAAGCAAGTTCCAGTAAATGCTTATTATGGAGTTCAGTCCTTAAGAGCTCATGAAAATTTTAGAATTACAGGTAAGACAATCCATCCTGAGATGATAAGGGCATTAGCTGAGATAAAAAAGGCTGCAGCAATAACTAATATGGAAATTGAACTGCTTAATAAAGAAAAAGGAGATGCAATAATCAAGGCTTGTGATGAAATCATTGAAGGAAAACTTCATGATCAGTTTATCACAGACCCTATACAAGGGGGAGCAGGAACATCTATCAATATGAATATCAATGAAGTTGTAGCAAATAGAGCAACTGAAATTTTGGGAGGAAAGCTAGGAGATTATAGCTATGTACATCCGAATGACCATGTAAATTATGGACAATCAACAAATGATGTAATACCTAGCAGTGGTAAAATTGCAGCTATAAGATTGCTGGATAAAGCTTTACCTCAATTAGATAATCTTGTGGATGCATTGTTAAAGAAAGCTAAAGAATTTGATCATGTAATTAAAATGGGGAGAACTCAGATGCAGGATGCAATACCTATTAGATTAGGACAAGAATTTCATGCATATTCTAATGTAATAAAGCGCGATATAGTGAGAATAAAAGAAGTAAAAGAGGAATTGAAACATATCAATATGGGAGCTACAGCTATAGGAACTGGATTAAATGCAGATGAGTTATATGTTAAAAATATAGTTCCTAATATTTCTAAGATTACTGGTTTGGATTTATATCAAAATGATGATTTGGTTGATGGAACACAAAATCTAGACGGATTTGTAGCAGCTTCCAGTGCAATTAAAGTATGTGCAGTAAGCCTTTCAAAGATAGGCAATGATTTAAGACTGCTTTCATCAGGACCTAGGACAGGCTTCGGGGAAATAAATCTTCCTCCTAAACAAAATGGATCTTCCATAATGCCTGGAAAGATAAACCCTGTAATACCAGAAGTAGTAAGTCAAATTGCCTTTAATATAATCGGCAATGATATGACTATAACTATGGCAGCAGAAGCAGGACAATTGGAATTAAATGCATTTGAACCTGTAATATTTTATAATCTTTATGAGTCAATAGAAACTTTAACTCATGGAGTTGAAACATTTATAGAAAATTGTATAAACGATATCACTGCAAATAAAGAACACTGTAGAAATCTGGTGGAAAACAGTGTTGGTATAATAACTGCTTTATGTCCACACATAGGATACAAAGTTGCGGCAAAAATAGCAAAGAAAGCTATAGAAACAGGAGAATCAGTAAGAAAATTGATAATAAGTGAAGGCTTGCTAGAGGAAGAGGAGTTAAATATTATTTTTGATACTTTTGCAATGACAGAGCCAGGAATATCTGGTAAGGAACTGCTTAAAAAACAACTTTCAGAGAATTAGAGAAAAATTTAATTTGAGGGGATCAAAAACTTCAGTTTTTAGTTAGGAGGTATAAAATGGATTATAGAATAGAAAAAGATACCATGGGAGAAGTAAAGGTTCCTGCTGAAAAGCTTTGGGGTGCACAAACCCAAAGAAGTTTTCAAAATTTTAGGATTGGAATTGAAAAGATGCCAATAGAGATTATAAGGGCATTCAGTATTTTGAAAAAAGGAGCTGCTATTGCAAATTATAAATTAGGTAAATTGGATGATGAAAAATCCAAAATTATTGGTAAAGTTTGTGATGAAATATGTTCAGGAGCGTTAGACGATAATTTTCCTTTAAAGGTTTGGCAGACGGGAAGCGGAACTCAGAGTAATATGAATGTTAATGAGGTTATTGCTAATAGAGCTAATCAAATGTTAGGTAAAAAAATCATACATCCAAATGACCATGTAAATATGTCTCAAAGTTCCAATGATACATTTCCTACTGCTATGCATATAGCAGCAGTTTTGGAAATAGAAAACAAATTATTGCCAGCCATAAAGAAATTGAAGAATACTTTTAGTAAGTTGGAAATAGAAAATGAAGGAATAATAAAGACAGGCAGAACACATTTACAAGATGCAGTTCCTATAAAATTTTCTCAGGAAATAAGCGGGTGGAAGCATATGCTTGAAAAAGGGGAAATTAATATAATAAAATCCTTAGATGGTCTCAGAGAATTGGCATTAGGCGGTACGGCTGTAGGAACTGGATTAAATGCCCATAAAGATTTTGGAAGAATTTCAGCAGAAGAAATAAGTTCTTTACTGAATACGAAATTTTTGACTGCAGAAAACAAATTTCATTCTTTAACCAGTTTAGATGATATTCTAAATAGTCATGGTGCTATAAAGGCATTAGCCGCTGATTTAATGAAAATTGCCAATGATGTCAGATGGTATTCAAGCGGACCAAGATGCGGGCTTGGAGAGATATCAATTCCAGAAAACGAACCTGGCAGTTCAATAATGCCAGGGAAGGTAAACCCTACCCAGTGCGAAGCACTCACAATGGTTGTCTGCCAAGTTATAGGAAATGATACAGCAATATCCATTGGGGCATCACAAGGTAATTTCCAATTAAATGTATTTTTGCCAATGACTATTTATAATTTTCTACAATCCGTTAGATTAATATCGGACTCAATAAATTCATTTAATGACAATTGTGTTTTCGGCATCAAAGCAAATAAAGAAAAAATGAAGGAAAACTTGGAAAAATCCTTGATGCTGGTAACCGGACTTAATCCTTATATTGGTTATGAGAAATCAGCGAATATAGCGAAAATAGCACATAAAAAAGGAATTAATCTAAAAGAAGCTGCGGTAGAATTAGGATATTTAACTGAAGAAGAATTTAATAAAATAATAAAACCGGAAAAAATGGTTTAAGAAAGAACTGTTAAAGATTCAAAAATGAGAAAGGAACGAACCTTTCTCATTTTTGAATCCTATACATATATTAATCATCTCAAATTTATACTATTTGCCTAATACATTCTTACTTTCTTCATCAATAAATTGATTTGTATATAGATTATAATAATATCCCTTAAGCTTAATTAATTCTTTGTGTGTCCCTACCTCAGTAATCTTACCATCTCTAACCACAAGTATCCTATCAGCATTCTTGATTGTTGATAGCCTATGGGCTATGACAAAGCTGGTTCTCCCCTCTAAAACCTTTTGTATAGCATCCTGAATTGTTTTTTCTGTTTCGGTATCAATTGAAGATGTTGCCTCATCAAGTACAAAGAGCTTTGGTTTTCTAATGATTGCTCTTGCAAAGGATATTAACTGTTTTTGTCCAGTCGATAGAAGGTTTCCTCCTTCACCTACTTCTGTATCATAGCCTTTTTCCATAGATATTATAAAATCATGTGCATCTACTAATTTACTTGCTTCTATGATTTCTTCATCTGTAGCATCTAGTTTACCGTATTTTATATTATCCTTGATAGTACCACTAAAAAGGTGAGGTGATTGCAGTACATAACCTAAATTTTCATGTATCCAGCCTTGGGGCAAATCATTGTAATTTATTCCATCAATTAATATTTCACCCATTGTTGGTTCATAAAATCTGCAGAATAAATTTACTATAGTTGATTTTCCTGAACCAGTTTCACCTACTAAGGCTATTGTTTGACCAGGGTCAACATGGAGATTAAAGTTTTCAAGTATCTGTTCACCATCATTGTATGAAAAAGATACATCTTTGAAATCGATCGCACCAATAATTTTAGGCCAACTCTCCCTTTTAGGTTTAAATATACTTCCATACTTTTCAACAACTTCATTGGTATCTCTTATTGCAGGCTCTTCGTTTATTAAAGAAAAGACTCTTTCGGCTGAAGCTTGTGCTGCCTGTACCTCAGCAAAAATCACAGCTATCTGTCTTACAGGCTCGAAGAATTGAGCTGCATAGGAGATAAAAGCTACTAGGGTTCCATAGGATATAATATCAAGCATTATAAATTTTCCGCCAAAGGTTATTGCCAATGCAGTACCTATACTGCCTAAACCAATAACTAAAGGAAGGTAAATTGATGATAGAATCGTTGCTCTTATAGCACTTTCCTTCAAGGAATTTGTAAGTGTTGAAAATTCCTTTAGATTTATATCCTCTCTAATGAGGGTTTTAGTTGTTTTAGCACCTTGTATGTCCTCGTTGTAAGCTCCTGTTATCTTTGAATTAATTTTTCGAACTACTCTTTGAGCTTTAAGAATTCTTTTTTGAAAATATACACTGATAATAGCTAGAACCGGTATGACTGAAAGTGTTATCAATGCTAATTTCCAATTTAATATAAGCATATATATTGTAACACCTGCCATCATTGTAGCTCCCCAAGAGAAGTCTACCAGTCCCCAAGATATAGTTTCACTCAATCTACCAATATCAGAGGTCATCCTGGCCATAAGCCACCCAACTGCTGTATCATCATAATAGGATAAGGATAGCTCCTGCAGTCTTGTAAATCCAATTTTTCTTATATCATAAGCCATTTGAGTTTCCAGTTCTCCAGCCATTTTTATAAATAGATATATTATAGTTGCCAATACCACTACTGCTGTAAAGTAAATAGCGATATATTTTCCAAAGCCATCTAATGATTTTTTTTCTATAAAATTATCAACTGCATATTTTGAGAGTAATGGAAAGGTACTATCTAATATACCTAGTATTACATTTAAAACTATTAATTTTATAAAGTGAATTTTATATGGTTTTAATACCTTGAAAAAATCTTTCCAAATATTTAAATTAACTTTCTCATATATTTGTTCATTTTGCTCCAAATCCCTCACCCCCTAATCTATATTGTCCATGAAGGAGGACTGTATATTGTATACTCTCTTATATAATCCTTCCTCATTAATTAATTCTCTGTGAGTACCCCTTTGAATTATCTCTCCCTTATCTATTACGAGAATCATATCAGCCTCGGAAACAGTTGATATCCTATGGGAGATAATTATTGTTGTTGCTTTGTTTTTTCTAGTATTTAATGCTTTTCTAATAGATAAATCCGTTTCAGTATCAACTGCAGATAGTGAATCGTCAAAAACCACAATAGGTGATTCATTAATTATAGTTCGTGCAATTGCCATTCTTTGTTTTTGTCCTCCGGATAGTGATACTCCTCTTTCTCCAACAAATGTATCGTACTTCTTATCAAATGAATTTATATCATCATGTATTGATGCTGTCCTAGCAGCTTCATATACCTTTTCATCTGTCATACTTGGATCTGAAAGCCTTATATTTTCTTTTATGGTCTTTGCGTAAAGGAATGGCTCTTGCAATACCAATCCAACATTCTTTCTTATCCAGTGTTTATCTATGGTATTTAACTCCATGGCATCTATTTTTATACTTCCTTGTTGATATTCATATAGGCGTGGAAGTAAATGTACTAATGAGCTTTTCCCTGAACCAGTTGAACCTATAATAGCCATTGTTTGACCAGCTTTGACATTAAAGGATATGTTTCTTAGTACGGGATGGTTTTTTTCATACTCAAAATATACATTCTTAAATTCAATATTACCTTTAATTATAGGTTTTTCTTTTGTATATTCTAATATTTCTATATCTTCATTCAAAATTTCATGAATCCTCTTTATGGAAATCGAAGCTTTCCCCATGTCTGTAAGAGTTCTACCCATTTGTCTAATAGGCCAAATCATCATGTTTATATAGCTTATAAAAGCTATTAAAGTACCAAGGGTCAATTCGCCCTTAATAACGAAGGTAGTACCGATTATTATAACAAGGCCAACCTGAATGTAGCTAAGAAAGTCAGAGATCGACCAATAAGTAGCTAGATTGACTACTAGTTTATTTACCTTATTTTTATAATCAAGATTTTTTTCATCAAATTTTTCCAGTTCATAAGCTTCTCTTGCGAAGGCCTTTACTACCCTTATACCTGTTAGATTTTCTTGTAATGTTGTAGACATTCTTGCCTCTGATTCGTCAGCTTTTTCAAAATCTCTTTTTACCTTTTTGAAGAAAAGAACAGCAAATGAAAATACTAATGGAAGAAAGAAGATTGTTATATATGCCATTTTCGAGCTTAGGCTAAACATTATTCTCAATACAAATACTAGCATAAATATAGAACCTGCAACCTCAACAAGTTGTATTGCCAAAAATCTTCTTATGGTTTCAACATCTGAGGTACATCTCTGTATCAACTCACCAGTTTCAGAATTTTGGTGGTATTCATATGGAAGTCTCTGGATATGGTCATAAAGCTTATTTCTTATTCTCATTGCTATATTTTCAGAAGCCTTGCTTGAAAGAGTGTTTTTAAAGTATAAAAATAGTCCTCTTAAAGCTGTATTAATTATGATAGTAAATCCAAGTATCCAAAGGTGCTCAGTCAAATAATCTCTACCACCAAGAATATTTACCATGTTTTGAATTATAGATGATGTAATAGGTTCGTTGCCTATGATTGAATCCACAGCTGTTCTTATAATTAGGGGGCCTATGGTGTTAAATGCCTGGGCTATTACTATGGATATCATACCTAGAAAGTACATCAAATTGTAACCATTTGAAAATTTTAATAACTTCTTAAACTCATTCATGTTATCCCTCCTTTTGCATAAGTCATAAAAAAGCCATAGGTAGTATTTACCTATGGCTTTGGTATTTTATAAATTAAACTAAAAATGCGTCAAATTAGCCTAAGACATAAAAAGGGCATAAAAAAACCATAGGTATCTAACCTATGGTTATGTATCTTATCTTAGAACATACTCATAGGCCGTGCTTTGATATTTAAAAAAATGCTCAATTTACTGCTATTTAATCTAATGCTATCTATTAACTTCATCATTTTCACGACCTCCTTTCATATTTCTAAAAAACCAACCATTTTAATTGTATGATGGTTTTATTCATTTGTCAACATTTATTTTCCAGCACTGGAAATTATTTTTGCTAGAACAATTCCATTTACACTTGCCTGCATTAAACCTCTTGTAATTCCGGCACCATCCCCTCCTACATAAAGCCCTTTAATATTTGTTTCAAAATTGTTATTAACAAGTACTCTATTTGAGTAGAATTTGACTTCAACTCCGTAAAGAAGAGTTTCATCACTTGCCAACCCTGGTGTTATATTATCCAAAGCCACTATCATTTCATCTATGCTTTTCATTATTCTATATGGCAATACAAGGCTTAAATCACCAGGGACAGCATCCTTAAGGGTAGGAATGATATTGTTTCTAAACAATCTGTCCTCAGTTGTTCTTCTGCCTCTTTTAAAGTCCCCATATCTTTGAACTAATACTTTATTTCCAGATAGCATATTACCGAGTTGAGCTATATGCATTCCATATTCAATAGGAGAATTAAAAGGTTTGGTAAAATGTTTAGTTACCAGAAGGGCAAAATTAGTGTTTTCAGATTTAAGTTTGTCTGATTTGTAGCTATGTCCATTTACAACGGCTAAATTTCCTTCATAAATTTCAGTAGACACTTCACCACCTGGATTAGAGCAGAAAGTCCTTACTTTATCATCGAAGGTTGGAGTATAGTAAATTAATTTACTTTCATACATAGCGTGATTTAACTCTTCCATTACTTCATTTCTTGTTTCAACTCTTACTCCTATATCCACATCACCTGTAGTTGTATTGATATTATGAGTTTCACAAAGATCCTTTAACCAATCAGAGCCTTCACGGCCAACGGCTATTATAACCTTTTCAGAGTAGTATTCTTTGTCTGCTATTACACCCTTTAAGACTTTATTTTCATCGAAAATTAAATCCTTTACAGGATTTCTAAATTTCATCTGTACTCCTAAATCTTCCAAATGAGCTTCTATTCTAGAGTAAATATTGTATCCTTCTTCAGTTCCCATATGTCTTATAGGACACTCTATAAGCTTTAAATTGGCATTTATAGCTTTTTTTCTAATATTTCTAATTTCTTTATCCTTATCTATACCAAAAATAGTTTTATCGGCACCAAAGCTTAAATATATTTCATCAACATAATTTATCAACTTTTGTGTTTCCTCATATCCTAAATATGTAGGTAAATTTCCACCAACATCAGGAGACAAGGAAAGCTTGCCATCAGAATATGCCCCTGCGCCTGCAAACCCGGTAGTTATATTGCATGGGCTACATCCGATACAAACACCAGTCTTTCTCTTAGGACAGATTCTTTTCTCTATTGAATTACCTTTTTCTAAAATCAATATAGAAGCGTCAGGGTTGTTTTTCTTTAATTCCAGGGCTGTAAATATTCCACATGGACCAGCACCAATAATTATTACATCATAATTCATCATGATATACCTCCTTTGGTTATTTACCAATGAATATGATACACTATTAGTTAAAATAAATCCATCTTTATAATGTGAATATTTTATAAATAATAATCACAAATAAAAAAGGTAACTAGGAGAAAATATTCTCCAAGCCCTTAATATCTAAGATTTTTATTTTATTTTTATAAAAATCTATCAGGCCCTCATCTTTCATTTTCATTAGTTCCCTGGATAATGAAGGTCTTGGTATGTTTAACATTTCAGACATTTTCTTACGGCTATAGGGTAGGGTAATATAAATTGATTTTTGATTATTATATTCTAACAAGATAATACTAGCTATCTTTTTTCTTAAAGTATCATAACTTAGATTTGTCAGTCTTTGATTCAACATTAGAATTCTATTGGATAATACACCCATAAAATTGTTTAATACCCTAGTATCTAGAGTCATAAGTTTTATAATATCGGTTCTTGGTATAAACATTAGTGTAGATGAATTTGAAGATACAATCGTTGCAGGGTATTGATGGCTCCCTGAAAAGACTAATGCTTCACCAAATATATTACCTGCTTCAAAGTGATTTATTGTCACTATCTTACCTGAAGCAAAGGATTTGTGTATTTCAATATTTCCTACAAGGATAATTCCAACACTATCACAACTTTCTCCTTCTATCGCTATAATATCTTCAGCTTTATATGATTTAATACCATTAAGTATATTTTTAAGAGCTCTTTCTATTTCATCACTACTCATGTTTTTAAATAAAACGCATTTAAGTAAACTATCTATATAGTTTTTCATAGCAAACTCCAATCTAACATAATTATTGTTTTTCGAACATTATATTTGTATATTATCAATTATTTTATAAAAGTTTTAAAATTATTGAAAAAAATGTTTTGACTTTTTATATATGGGTAAATTAAATATGGTTAATATATATTAAGGAGCCCTGAAAATGTACAAGACATTATTAATTAATAGGATAAACCCCCAGGATTATACAAAAAAGAAAAAGAATATATTTATTATGATTGGCGATATGAATATATCCCATATAGAAAATAAGCTTATAGATACGATAAAAAATTCTGGTCTTGTATCTGACAATGAGGCAATATACAAATACAATGGTGTAATATTAAATATTAGTGTGCAAACAATACCAGATATTGTTAAGATACTTGCCAAAGAGGATATATCTATATATAGCATTTATGAGGTTTACGAACCTGAGGTTTAACTTTATTGATGTTTATTGATAAAAAGGTAGTTGATATCAACTACCCTTCATTAATCAATAATGTATGTTTGTAATATTTCCCCTATATAAAATGTATGATAATCATCGATAGGATAATTTTTTGACAGAATATTTTTATCAAGTGCTTCTGGGTTCATTTTTTGTGAATATAATATTTTGCATTCATAATGGTAGTTGCAATCCTTAATAATTGGAGCATCTATTTTTTTTGATTTGCCTAGATTTAGTTTCATTTCTTTGATCTTGTCTACATCTCTGCCTGAATATGTACCACAATAAGCTAATTCCTTCTTTAAATCAATACCAATTGGTACACTTACCGTAAAATTATCG
The DNA here is from genome assembly GCA_036844705.1 of Tissierella sp. Lineage (GTDB taxonomy): Bacteria > Bacillota > Clostridia > Tissierellales > Tissierellaceae > DAIUFH01. Next base: position 27,404 of record DAIUFH010000013.1, on the reverse strand, counting down.
ACATTTTCTATAAGACTATAAGTATATCGGGATTTTCTAACCATTACCACCATTATTGGTTTGTTCCAAAATATACCAAAGCTTGCCCATCCTATGGTCATAGTGTTGATTTTATCATTTGATTTTACCGTTAAGAAAGCTCCTTTTTTTATCTGCTCCAATACCTTTTCTAAATTTTCATTGTAGTTGAATTCTTTTAACATCTTATACCTCCTCGTATATTAATTATACCCTATTATTTCTAATTTAACTATATTTTAGGGTTTAAGGAATTTTTACAATCATATAAATTATGGAGGGGAGGATGTAGTATGAGTAGACATAGCCAGGTTTTGTTTTTATCCGTATTAACCATTCTATTGATTGTATTTAATAGCCTTATTATAAGAAGAGGTTTATTAAATAACAATTATCTTGATACATATAAGAAACCCGAAAATAAAAATTTTACTATACATATAGAGGTCGATAAGAAAGTACTTCATTTAATTGACAGCTCGAACCATAAAATTATTAAAGATTATAATATAGCTACTGGAAAAACATCCTCACCCACGCCTTTAGGAACATTTTTTATAGTAGAAAAAGGTAGATGGGGTGAAGGATTTGGTTCTAGGTGGATAGGTTTGAATATACCTTGGGGTAAATATGGTATTCATGGTACTAACAGACCTAGTTCAATTGGAGCTAATGTTTCTGGAGGCTGTGTTCGTATGAGAAACAGTGATGTTGAAGATCTATATGATAGAGTAGGGATTGGTAGTGCTGTAGTCATTACAAATGGGTATTATGGACCATTTGGTAATGGTTTAAGAAATTTAAGACCAGGTGATAGGGGTGCTGATGTTTTGGAGGTACAAAAGAGATTAAAGATCTTAGGATATTATGATAGTGCTTTAGATGGAATTTATGGTGAATCAATGAAAAAAAGCCTAATAAAATTCTTAAAGGACAAAAACATACCGTTGACAGATGAAATTTCAGGGAATATATATGAGAAGCTGGGAATTATATTGATGGATTAAATAAAAAAGATAGGCCTTTTTGACCTATCTTTTTTAATCAAATTTATCTTCCAGCTGGAGTTTGGCTTTGGCCAGTTCCTGGTAGAGTACCTCCACTATTGCTCATGTTTTGTTGAGCAAATTCAACCATTCTTCTAGTCATATATCCACCAACATAACCATTTTGTCTTGAAGGAAGATTTCCTTTATCTATTGAATCGTAGTTTGATAAACCTAATTCATTAGCTATTTCTAATTTCATTTGATTTAATGCTTGACGAGCTGCTGGAACTACTACTCTATTACTATTATTATTGTTACTTGCCATTTTAATTTCTCCTTTCAAAATTTGTTATTTGGTTTGTCTGATATTATTATGTGTAGAACTCTTAGTATTAATCATTGTAAAAAAATGAAATATTTTTATGAATTTCTAAAAAAGGAAATTTGTGAATAATTTTTTATTTACATTCATGATATATTATTGTTTAAATTTAATAAATTAATCATTTTTTAAACATACACTTTTTATTAAACTCTGCGTATTATGTATTATAGTAGATTTTAAGGAGGAAAACTATGAATAAACTAGATCAAGAATGCAATTTGTCAGAAGGCTGTCGATTGGCAAGAGCTTATGTTAAATTTCAAGTTATGAATCAAGTTTTTTGTCAAAGTGAAGCATTACAGAGAGGAACTTTATTTCCAGATCTATATTTTCCATATGTGCCTAATGAAGAAGGAATGATGAATGGAGGTAGGTATCGTGGATAGAGAACAGCAGTCTTTATTAATAGCTATTATGGAGGCATCCTTTGTTTCTTTGGAAACTGCACTATATTTGAATACTCACCCGGATGATGAAAGAGCACTTAGACTTCACAACAATTCTTCACAACAATTAATGCAGCTTGAAGATATGTATACCTCTAGATATGGTCCTCTTAGAAATAACCAATTGAGTAGATTTCCTTGGGCTTATATAAACGATCCATGGCCTTGGGATATGGAATTTAATATGTATTAGGGAGGATTAGTATATGTGGATATATGAAAAGAAATTACAATACCCAATAAGAGTTGATACAACAAATCCTAGATTAGCTGCAATGATAATAGAGCAATTTGGAGGTGCAGACGGAGAATTATCGGCAGGATTGAGATATTTATCACAAAGATGGTCAATGCCAAACAATAAAGTAGTAGCTACACTAAACGATGTTGGAACAGAAGAACTTGCACACTGGGAAATGATTGGTACATTAGTTTATAAATTGACTAAGGATGCTACAGTAGATCAGATTAAAGGTACTCCTTTTGAGGCTCATTATGTAAATCATGGAAAAGGCCTTTATCCACATGGTGCAGATGGTTCCCCATGGACAGTAACGTTTTATAATGTTAAAGATGATCCTATTGCGGATTTACACGAGGATATGGCTGCTGAAGAAAAAGCTAGAGCAACTTATGAGTGGTTAATCAATATAAGTGATGATCCTGGTGTTACCGATACTTTAAGATTTTTAAGAGAAAGGGAAATAGTTCACTTTCAAAGATTTGGTGAAGCTTTAAGAATTATTCAAGATGATATGAATTGCAGAAAATATTATTATTAAAAGAATGAAAGGAAGTTATGCTTCCTTTTATTTTTCGTTTTCTTTCTAGCTCTTATATCCATCAAGTAGGGTGGTAAAGTTAAGTATATTTCGAGCCACATTCTATTCCTCATAACTTTTTCACATATTCTTTTAATAACTCATATCTTATTATGAGAGTACAATACTCTCGAATGGAGGTGTTAATTGTGAGTAATGAAATACTTGGTGGTAGAGATTGTTACAGAGATAATGATAGCTCCCTATTATTTTTCTTTTTACTATTAGTAATTCTCTTCTGCAGTGATGGATTTGGTGGATTCTTCGGAGGAGGAAGATGCTAACACGAGTCGGGGTTCGTCCCCGATTCTATTTGTTTTCTGGTTTTCCTGTGTTCTCTTCTATCTATTGCCTCCTGCACCCTTGGTAATGCTTATGTTAGGATTTTTTGTCTTATTGCTTTTAAGGTTTGGTTTTAACTCCCCGTTGTGATAAAATTTACATAGGGAGTTGAATTTATTTTTACGCAATTTAGTGTATAATTTAAATTAATAAATTCAATTGTAGGTTTAACTCAAATGGATAATTTATACGATAGATTAAAAAATTGAAAAACGAAAATAGATTAACAAATTATCCGATAATAGAAAATAGAAAGATTACTTAGTAATTGAAATTGTTAAGTTATAAATATGAGAAGAATTAATAGTATTTGATTAGAATATATAAGTGGGTATAAAAATGACTGATAGAGAATTATTAGAACTTATAGCTGCGCAAGTAGGTAATTTAACCAATCGAATGGATAATTTAACTAATCAAGCAGGTACACTTACCACTGATATGAAAGGGGTAAAGGGAGAACTTACAGAGGTAAAAGGAGAAGTTAAGGAAGTGAAGGGAGGAATTAAGGATGTGAAGGGAGAACTTAAAAAAGTGAAGGAGAGAGTAATTAAAATTGAAGATGATCATGGCAAAAAACTAGACTTGTTATTCGATGGTTATAGGCAAAATTCCGATAAATTAGATAGAATAGAGCGTGAAGTGTCTAAACATGAGGAAGTAATCCTTAGGAGAATAAAATAATATCAAGAACTAAAATATAAAGTTTTGGAGGTGCAAAATGAACGATAGAGAACTGTTGGAAATTATTGCTTCACAGGTAGGTACTATTACAAATCAGGTAGAAAATCTTACGAATCAGGTAGGTACTATTACAAATCAGGTAGGAAATCTTACGAATCAGGTAGGTACTATTACAAATCAGGTAGGAAATCTTACGAATCA
>DAIUFH010000013.1:0-23418 GCA_036844705.1 Tissierella sp. | reverse complement strand
ACAAATCAAGTAGATACTATTACAAATCAAGTAGATACTATTACAAATCAAGTAGATACTATTACAAATCAAGTAGGCACTATTACAACTGATATTGATGAGATAAAAAAAGATATTAAAGAATTAAAAGAAGGTCAAGATAAAATAGAAAATAAACTTGATGATATAGAATCAAATAATGCAGATAGACACGTAACTATTAATGGTGAAATAAAAAAACTAAAAGCTACCTTATCAAAAGTAGAGATAGTTACTGCTGATAATTGGAGTGATATTGCTAAAATGAAAGCTCATAAAAGAAGTAACATAAAGTAAAATATAAAAACTGAGATATAACCATGGATAACAATGAACAAATATTTGAGTAAGGACTAGCTGTTGCTAATATGTAATAAGGATTAAAGAAACAGATGAAAGATTTGAAAAAGTTAAAACAAGGTTAGATAGAATTTGAAGATAAACTTACAGTAATTGTAAATGGAAGATGCATAAATTTGTGTCACTAATTTATCAGTGATATATCTATTTATCCTCAGAATGGGAAGCTACAATTTAAAACATATATATTTATATTATGGATATAATAATTATGTTAGACATAAATTACTATGGGTATATAGAAACATATAATATAAGATTTAAAGGAGGAATAATCAAATGAATGCAATGACACAAGACAACTTAAGATCTGCTTTTGGAGGAGAAAGCCAGGCTCACATGAGATATCGTATCTGGGGAGAAAGGGCAAAAGAAGAAGGTTATCCAAATGTTCAAAGATTGTTTATGGCTATTTCAGACGCAGAACAAGTACACGCTACTCATCACTTCAAGGCTTTAGGAGATGTATCTGGTGATTTTTCTGTAACATCAGGTGCTGGTTTCGGTTTAGGCAATACATCAGAAAATCTTCAAGGTGGAATTAATGGCGAATTGTTTGAAGTAAATCAGATGTATCCTGCTTACATAGCAGTCGCAGAAATGCAAGAGGAAAAATCAGCACTACGTGCATACAAATATGCAATCGAAGCTGAAAAGGTTCATGCAGAGTTATTTGCTCAAGCTAAGAAATTAGTTGACCAAGGTAAAGACATAGATGCTGATAAGATTTATCTTTGCCCAGTATGTGGATTTGTTTCAGTGACAGGTGAAGAAGAAAACTGTCCACTATGTGGTGTAAAGAAAGAAAAATTCATAGCTTATTAACCAAGAAGACGCCTTAAGGCGTCTCTTTCAGTTTAGCATGTCAAATGTCATGAAGTCTCAACTTTATAATTGTTCAAGGTCAATTACTTATACGTTTAGAAATTAGTTGGAATGGAATAATAAAGAGTAAAAGGAGGTTATCAATTTGTATACAAGACTCTTTATTATTGCTATTACACCTGCTGTTATTGGGCTTGGAGCCATATATTTAAGTGACAGACATGATAGGGAACCTATAAAGCTTTTGGTATTAACATTTCTTTTAGGAGCATTTGCTGTAGTGCCGTCTATAATTGCGGAAGAAATCTTAATGATGTTTAACATATTTCCAGGTATAGGAGGTTCACTTTTTAATGCTTTTATAGTGGCAGCTACTACTGAAGAATTTTTCAAGAGACTAATGGTGTTAAAAGTACCATTTAAGACTAGTTACTTCAATGAAAAATTAGATGGTATTGTATATGGTGTCTTTTCAGCATTAGGATTTGCAACAGTAGAAAATATTATGTACGTAGTATTTACCTATACAAACAATCCATTTGTAGGTCTATATAGAGGAATATTCTCTGTTCCTGCTCATGCAATATTTGGTGTAACCATGGGATATTATCTTTCCTTATCAAGGTTCGATGCTGATAAAACAAGGAAGAAAAAAAATATGAGACTTTCTTTAATAATGCCAATTTTACTTCATGGTATTTTTGATTTTATTTTAATGGCAGATATTCCTGAACTTACATTGCTATTTGTACCATACGTAGTGTTTCTATGGTGGTCTAATGAAAGAAAATTGTCAACATTTCTTTATGATTCAAAAAGTAGAATAAAAAAAATAAGGGAATAGACTTTTAGTTGTAGTAATTTATTATTAAGGGTAAAATGGTATTAAGAAGAAAACCTAGGAGATATATATGAAGAGAAAAATATTTGGTCTTATACTAATTGCCTTTATTATCACAGGACTTGTAGGATGTTCACCAAAGTCCTATACTCAAAATGCGGACGAGCTAACAGTACCCGTTGCACTTGAATCTATCTCTTCCAATGTTTCCGGTGCTAAAATACTTGCTGTTGGAGATATAATGTTTCATATGCCACAAATAAATGCAGCAAAAACTAAAGATGGATATGATTTTTATCCTCCATTTAAATATGTAAAAAAATATATTGAAGAAGCCGATATAGCAATTGCAAATTTTGAAACAGTAACTGCAGGTAAAGAATCCGGTTTTAGTGGATTCCCAAAATTCAATAGTCCGGTCGAAACTATATTGGGATTAAAAGATGCAGGTTTTGATATATTATCTACTGCTAATAACCATACATTAGATAGAAAGAAAGATGGAATAATTAAAACTATAGATGCAATAGAAGGTTATGGTCTTAAAAACATAGGCACATACAAGGAAATATCCAGACCTTTTCTTATACAAGAGGTAAATGGAATCAAGATAGGATTTATTGCTTATACAGCCTCGGTAAATGGTCAAGATAGTCTTTTGCCTAATGGGGATTCTTTTATGGTAAATCGAATAGATGAGGACTTGATTCTATCAGATATAGATAAACTTAAGATAGAAGGAGTAGATGTTATAGTTGCATCTATGCATTGGGGATTTGAATATTATAAAGATCCAACTGCGTATCAGATGGAGCTAGGGGAAAAAATGATTGATTGGGGAGTAAATGTTGTATTAGGAAGTCACCCTCATATCATTCAAAAATCTGAAATAATAAATAAAGAAGGTAAAGACAACTTAATTGTATATTCAATGGGTAATTTCTTTTCAAACCAAAGATATGAAACAATGGGAAATCCTCTGACTGAAGATGGTGTAATGGTCCAAATAGAAATAGAAAAAAACCATGAAACTAACGATACAATTATTAAGAATATTAACTTTATACCAACATGGATTCATAGATATAGAAATAGTGCCGGAATTCAATATGATATTCTTCCTATTGAAGAAGTACTCGTTGATGATTCCCAATCTGAATTAACAGAGAAGGTCATCACAAGAATTAAAAAGTCAGCAAATGATACTATAACTACGTTACATAGTGAAAGTAATTAATCAGAATATTATAACTTTTACGACTTGGCAGTAAAATTATTCATTTAACTTGCTATTTGTTATATAATATTAAATATAGTGCACAAAAAATAATTTAGAAGGTGTGGTAACCCTTGCAATCATTTATAAATTTATTTACAACAATTAGAATGAGAGATGTAATGGATATTGTAATAGTTGCGGTTGTTATCTATAAGCTCTATGTTCTATTAAGGGAGACAAGAGCTGAACAACTTGCAAAGGGTATAGTTGTGCTTTTGGTACTTACTAAGGTTACTGAGTGGATGCAGCTATATACAATTAATTGGATATTGAACAACGCAATGACAGTCGGAACCTTAGCCCTCCTAATTGTTTTTCAGCCAGAGCTTAGAAGAGGTTTGGAATACATAGGAAGGAGTAGGCTTTTTTCGAAATCTTTTGTAGAAATAAGAGGAGAGAGTTTGACAAGCGTAGTAGATGAAATCGTAGAAGCGGTGGCTTCATTATCCAGACAAAAAATTGGAGCCTTGATTGTAATAGAAAGACAGACAGGTCTAAATGAGGTAGTTGAAACTGGAACTAGAATAGAGGGATATGTTTCCAGTGACTTGTTAATTAATATTTTTATACCAAATACTCCTTTACATGATGGAGCAGTAATCATAAAAGATGATAAGATAAAAGCAGCAGCTTGCTTTTTGCCGTTAACTGAAAATATGGGTTTGAGTAAGGAATTAGGGACAAGACATAGAGCAGCCTTAGGTATATCTGAAAGGTCAGACAGCCTATCAATTATTGTATCTGAAGAAACAGGTGGTATTTCTGCTGCTGAAAATGGTACTATAGCTAGGTATTTGGATTCTAAGACTTTGAGACAGATTTTAATAGATATGTATAAGCCAAAATCCAGCAATCAGACATTCCCGTGGAAATGGAGGCAAAAAGATGAACCAGAAAAAGAAGAGTGATATTACAGCTAAAATTACTACATTGATTATTGCTATATTTCTATGGAGCTTTGTAATGGGTAAAGAAAATCCCGAAAGGACTGAAACTTTTAGAAATGTACCTGTTAATCTAAGCAATGTATCAGCTTTGGAAAGACAGGATTTAGTCATTATGTCACCGCAGGATGTTACCGTAAATATTAAAGTTACAGGGAAGAAATCGGAGCTAGATAAATTCTCAAAAGTCTCATCTTCTAAGTTAACAGCGCAGGTGGATTTACGTGGTTATGGAGAAGGTCAAGTAAAGATTCCGGTAAGTGCAAGCATTATCGACCAATCAGGTGGAATAACAATAAGCGGGATAGAACCTAAAGAGATATTATTTACTTTTGATAAGGTAGTAACAGAGAAAATGCCGGTTACAGTTAGAACTACAGGGAAATTACCTGAAAATTATGTACTGGGCGATACAATTAGGAAGACAGAATCAGTATTAATTAGTGGACCAAGAACTTGGATTAATGAAGTAAAAGAAGTTGTAGCAGAAGTTGGATTAGCTAATAGAACATCTACAACTACGGAGACATTAGCTATATCTATCTTAGATGATGAGGGCAATGTTGTAAGGGGAATTACTAAAGAACCAAATGTAGTGGATATTATTATCCCTATATATAGAACAAACTCATTGCCAATAGAGCTTCAAACTGTGGGAGAATTGCCGGATAATTATTCTATAAGGGATATACAAATCACCCCAAGTAATATTGCTATAAGAGGCAATGACAATGTTGCAAATTTAAAAAAGATAGATACAAAACCTATTGACATAAATACTTTATTAGATAAATCAGCTATGGAAGTTGAACTTAATCTTCCAGCAGGAGTTGAACTATTAAATCCTGACGAAAGAGTGACCATCATTTACAATATAGAGGAGACAATCACTAAAGAATTTACATTTTTATTGGGAGATCTAAACATTTTAAATCTTGATAGAAAATTAGAGATTCCTGAAGATGATTTGAATCAATTAGTGAAGGTAACTTTAAAAGGGTATAAATCGGTTTTAGAACCTATTAAAAATGAGGATTTGGAGGCATCAATAGATTTATTAGATTTAACTACAGGTAGTCATCAGGTTGATGTAGTCATAAAAGAAATAGAAGGAGTTACAGTAGAGAATATTAACCCTCAACCTTTAACTATAAATTTAGAGTATCAATAAGGAGGCTTTTATGACAAGAAAGTATGTACTGGCCATAAATCCTGGCTCTACATCTACTAAGCTTTCCATATTTGAGGAAGAAATAGAGATTAAGAGCAATAAAGTAGAACACGATAGAATCGAATTGGAAGTATTCAGTCATGTTATAGACCAGTATCAATACCGGCTTGAGCTTATCTTAAAATGGCTTATGGATGAAGGTATAAATTTAAATGAGCTTATTGCAGTTGTCGGAAGAGGAGGACTATTAAGATCAATACCTGGTGGCACATATACTGTTACTGATTTTATGATAGAGGATTTGACCAATTGTATAAATGGGGAACATGCATCGAATCTTGGAGGCTTATTAGCTAGAGGGATTGCTGATATGGTACAAATACCTTCATATATTGTCGATCCAGTTTCAGTAGATGAGTTTAAGGATGTTTCGAGAATTTCCGGTCTTAAGGAGATTTCGAGAATTTCACTAGTCCATACATTAAATATTAAGGCAGTAATCAATAGAAGAGCAAAAGAAATAAATAAGAATGTAGAAGATTTAAATTTTATAGTTGCACATTTGGGAGGTGGAATCTCCATCTCCCCTATTGAAAAAGGTAAAATAATTGATGTAAATAACGCTAACCATGGAGGACCTTTTTCGCCAGAAAGAGCGGGTACCTTACCATGTGGAGATCTTGTCAAATTATGCTATTCAGGAAAGTACACTTATCAAGAAATGAAGTCCATGATACAACACAAAGGTGGGTTATATTCCTATTTGGGGACTAGTGATGCCCGAGAGGTCTATAATCGTATATTGCAAGGAGATAAATATGCAGAGTTAATATATGATGCGATGGCTTATCAGATTGGTAAGGAAATCGCTTGCAGCGCACCTCCGCTCAAAGGAAAAGTAGATAATATAATTATTACAGGTGGGTTGGGTTATGCTGCTTATTTATTGGGTAAAATTGAAGAGATGGTAAAATTCATTGCCCCAATAATTATTTATCCGGGGGAAAATGAAATGGAAGCATTAAATTTGGGTGTTCTTAGAGTAATTCATAACAAGGAGAAGTATAAAATCTATGATGAAGAGGTGGACACATGGCAAAAAATTTTAGTCAATTGTTAAATCTTGCAAAAAAAGAGGATCCAAAGAAGATTTCAGTCGCAGTAGCGGAGGATAGAGATGTATTATCTGCAATTAAACAAGCAAAGGAGATTGGAATAGTAGAACCAATTTTAGTTGGGAATATAAGTAAAATATCTGATGTAGCAGAAGAAATTGGGCTAAAATTAGAAGATGTTGAACTCATTGACGAGAAGGATATGACTTTTGCAGCCAGAACAGCTACGGCACTTGTAAGTTCTGGAAGAGCGCATATTTTAATGAAAGGGTTAGTGGATACCTCAATTATCATGAAACAAGTTCTTGACAAGGATATTGGTTTGAGAGGGGAAAACGTTATCAGTCATGTGGCTATATTCGAAGTAGAAACATACCATAAGATATTTATGGTAACAGATGCAGCTATGATACTCTATCCAAATTTGATACAAAAGAAAGAAATCATAGAAAATGCAGTAAAATTAGCTATATCCATTGAAATTGATAATCCAAAAGTTGCAGTTCTAGCAGCTAAGGAGAAAGTAAATCCAAAGATGGAGGCTACAGTTCATGCCAAGGAACTTTCAGACATGAATAAAAGTGGAGAAATCAAAAATTGTATAGTAGATGGACCATTTGCTTTAGACAATGCAATCAATAAAGAATCAGCAAGGATTAAAGGTATAGAAAGCGTAGTAGCAGGTGATGCAGATATATTATTGGCACCAAATATTGAGGCAGGGAATGTATTGTATAAGGCATTGACTTTTCTTGCCAATGCCAAATCAGCAGGTCTTATAGTAGGAGCCAAATCTCCAATAGTATTGACATCAAGAGCAGATAATGATGAGGCTAAATTAAACTCCATAGCCTTGGCGGTATTGATGGCAGCAGGTGGAAATCATGAATAAACATAAACTATTGATAATTAACCCAGGTTCAACATCTACTAAGGTGGCTGTATTTGAGGATGAAAATATCATATTTGAGGATATATTGAGACATTCTGTAGAGGAATTAAAAAATTTTAATAAAATGTATGATCAAATGAGTTTTAGAAAGGAAATCATCTTAAGATCTCTTTATGAAAATTATATAGAAATAGATGACATTGATTGTGTTGTAGGCAGAGGAGGACTTTTAATGCCTATTGAAAGTGGAACTTATGAGGTCAATGAATTAATGCTAGAGCATTTAAAAATTGGATATATGGGAGAGCATGCCTCTAATCTGGGTGGGTTGCTTGCTCATGAACTAGTTAAGGATACTAATTGTAAATCCTATATTGTAGATCCGGTAGTGGTAGATGAACTACAAGATGTAGCCAGAATTTCAGGTCTTAGGGAAATAGAACGAATAAGTATTTTTCACGCTCTGAACCAAAAGGCAATAGCTAAAAGACATGCAAAGCTTATCAATAAAAAATATGAAGAATTATCTCTTATAGTAGTACATCTTGGCGGTGGAGTGTCAGTTGGCGCTCATAAAAATGGCAGGGTCATAGATTGCGCAAATGCCCTTGATGGAGAGGGACCTTTTTCACCTGAAAGAGCTGGAACATTGCCTGTAGGAGATTTAGTCAAACTATGCTATTCCGGAAAATATACTTATGATGAAGTAAAAAAGATGATAACAGGCGAAGGTGGATTAGTATCATATCTTGGTACAAATAGTGCGCAGGAAGCATCAAAGAGAGTTGATGACGGTGATGAATATGCTAGGCTTATATATTATGCAATGGCATATCAGATAGCAAAGGAAATAGGAGCAATTTCAGCAGTGTTGAAAGGACAGGTCGATGCTATACTTCTGACTGGAGGTATAGCATATGATGATATGTTTACTGGATGGATAAAAGAGATGATAAGCTTTATAGCACCTGTTCATACTTATCCTGGTGAGGATGAACTAAAGGCTCTTGCAGAAGGTGGACTTAGAATACTTAGAGGTGAAGAAGAGGCCAAAATTTATGGTGAAGGTGAAATAGAATATGCAATTTAAGGAAGAAGATAAAAGAATAAAAATTGTAATTGGACACTATGGAAGTGGCAAAACTGAGTTTAGCGTAAATTATGCACTAAAGCTCAAGTCTCTAGGTGAAAAAGTAGCATTGGTTGATTTAGATGTTGTCAATCTATATTTTAGGAGCAGGGAAAAGGCTGATGTATTGGAAGCAAAGGGCATAAAGGTAATAGGGGGAGCTATAAAAGCAACAGCTATTGATATTCCAAGTATTCCTGGTGAGGTTTTAGCACCACTTCAGGATGAGTCATATTCGGTAATTTTAGATGTTGGTGGAGACCCAGTAGGTGCAAGAGCCTTGGGAAGATATGTTGAATTTTTTAAAGATGGGAAATATGATATGTATTTTGTTTTGAATGCAAATAGACCTGAGACTCAGATGGTTGAAAAAGTTATGGAGTATATGATAAAAATTTCAGATACAGCAAGAGCAAAAATTACAGGCATAATCAATAATACTCATCTACTTAAAGCTACAACTACAGATGATGTATTGAAGGGTTATAAATTAGCAAAGGGTGTTTCAAGAAAAACAAATATACCAATTGTTTATAATTCGGTATTAGAGAATATAGCTCATGATTTACCAAGTGATTTGGAGGGGGATATTTTTCCGATAAAGCTATATATGAGAGAAGAATGGATGCTTTAAAAATAAAGGAGGAACTAATATGGCTATTGCAAAAAAGCAAAGAGGTAGTTTAACATTTGAAGAGGATCTTTGCAAAGGTTGTGGGCTCTGTGTTTCTGTATGTCCTACAAAAATTCTAACACTTGACTCAGAAAAACTGAATAAAAAAGGATACCATCCTGTTGGGGTCATAGAACCTGAAAACTGTATTGCATGTATCAATTGTGCACTTATTTGTCCTGACTTAGTAATTACAGTAGAAAAGCTTGATTAAATATTATAAAGGGGGTTTTTACATATGGCAAAGGTTCTCATGAAAGGGAATGAAGCAGTAGGAGCAGCAGCCATAGAAGCAGGTTGCAGATATTTCTTTGGATATCCTATAACTCCTCAAAACGAAATACCAGAGTATATGTCAAGGGAATTGCCAAAGGTTGGAGGTTCATTTGTTCAAGCTGAATCAGAGGTAGCAGCTATAAATATGGTATATGGAGCAGCAGGTTCAGGTGCTAGGGTCATGACTTCATCCTCGAGTCCGGGTATTTCGCTAAAACAAGAGGGGATTTCATATATAGCAGGAGCTGAGCTACCTTGTCTAATAGTCAATATGATGAGAGGAGGACCAGGATTAGGGGGTATTCAGCCATCTCAAACAGATTATTTTCAAGCTACAAGAGGCGGCGGAAATGGTGACTATAGACTATTGGTATTAGCACCGGCAGATGTGCAGGAGCTGGTGGATTTAGTCATAGAAGGTTTTGACCTAGCTGATAAATATAGAAACCCTGTAATGATATTAGGGGATGGTATGATTGGACAGATGATGGAACCTGTTGAGTTTAAAACTAGAGAAATGAAATATCTTCCTCAGAAAGATTGGGCAACAGATGGTACAAAAGGCAGGAGAAAACCCAATGTCATCAACTCACTATACTTAGATGCAGAAGATTTAGAAAGACATAATAAAATTCTACAAGATAAATATCAGAGAATGAGGGATGAAGAAATAAGAGTTGAATCCTATAATCTTGAGGATGCTGATGTAGTTATATCTGCTTATGGAACTACATCAAGAATTGCCAAAACAGCAATTGCCAAGTTGGAAAAGGAAGGCTACAAGGTCGGTCTCATAAGACCTATTTCATTATATCCTTATCCATATGAAGAATTTGATAAGATAAAGGATGATTGTAAGGGGATATTAACTGTAGAAATGAATACAGGTCAGATGATAGATGACGTGAAAATAGCAGTTAAAGGTCGTATACCAACTTACTTTTACGGGAGAAGTGGAGGTATGATTCCGACTCCTGAGGCAATAGTAAATAAGGTTAAAGAAATCTATGGAGGTGAAAAATAAATGGCTATAGCATTTGAAAAAACTAGGGGCTTAACAGAAAAACCAACCCATTATTGTCCAGGATGTACACACGGCATAATCCATAGATTAGTTGCAGAAGCAATGGTGGAATTAGGTATATTAGATAAGGCTATAGGAGTATCGCCAGTTGGATGCGCAGTTTTAGCCTATGATTATTTTAATTGTGATATGCAAGAGGCTGCTCATGGCAGGGCTCCTGCAGTGGCAACAGGAATAAAAAGAGTTCATCCTGATAATTTTGTATTTACCTATCAGGGAGATGGAGACCTTGCATCCATAGGCACAGCAGAAATTGTTCATGCTGCACATAGAGGAGAGAAGATATCTACCATATTTGTAAACAACGCTATATACGGAATGACAGGAGGACAAATGGCACCTACAACACTTATAGGACAAAAGGCCACTACAGCTCCATATGGAAGAGATGAATCTTTAACAGGAAAACCAATAAGGGTAAGTGAAATGATTGCTACTATTGACGGAGCCAAATTTGTAGAAAGAGTTACAGTTACTACTCCTGCACATGTTAGAAAGGCAAAAAGAGCAATATTAGAGTGCTTTAAAACACAGTTGGAAGGTAAAGGTTTTGGAATTGTTGAAATTTTATCCACATGTCCGACAAACTGGGGGTATACACCTGTAGAAGCTATAAAATGGCTTGAAAAGAATATGATACCTTATTATCCGCTTGGTAATTTCAGAAGACCAGAGGAGGGGAAATAATATGGAAGAAAAAATTATAATAGCCGGATTTGGAGGACAAGGTGTAATGGCCATGGGTCAATTACTTACTTATTCTGGAATGATAGAGGACAAAAAGGTTTCTTGGCTGCCGTCTTATGGACCTGAAATGCGTGGAGGTACAGCAAACTGTAATGTAATAATATCCACGGAACCTGTAGGTTCTCCTATTGTTATAGAGGCTACTACAGTCATGGTACTAAACAAGCCATCTTTGGATAAATTTGAGAGTGCAGTCATTCCTGGAGAAAAATTATTTATTAATTCATCATTAATAGACAGAGAATCAACAAGAGATGATATTGATGTATATTATATACCTGCAAATGAAATAGCTAATGAATTGGGAAGCTTGAAAATTGCAAATATGGTTATGCTTGGTGCATATCTGGAAGTAGTAAAGCCCGTAGAGATTGAATCCATCTATAAAGCCTTTGGCAAGGTATTTGGTGAATCAAAGGCACATCTACTTACTATAAATAAAGAGGCATTGGAAAGAGGATCGAGAGTTATTAAAGAGATGACAATTTCTACTGTAGTATAAATATAAGGCGCTAATCGAGCGCCTTAAGATTGTTATCAATCATCACATCTATAATTATCTCTACCAGAAGTAGAACCAATTGATACACGTCTGTTTTGAAGTAGTTGTAAAGTTAACTCTATAACCATTTTTTCTTCTAATCTGCTAAAAAGTCCTTCTTCAAAAGGTAACATATCTTTATATGATGCTTCTCGTCCGATAAACTCATCGAATTCATATATGTTTGCAGTAATTAAGTCACAGAAAGGAAGCTCATTAAAGTTCTCTGTTTTAAATTGATTAATCTCTGATAAATCCCCTGATAATAAATGATCTTTTTCAGCAAAATGCTGGTTCGGCAACTCAGACCTTCTAAAGTATTCGAATTCTTCCTCGGTATTTGTCAAAAGAGTTGCAGGTGGAGTTGTGAATGATATAGGAGTTGAACATTCAAAAGGTACATCTATTGTACAATGATGTATCTCCCCGCACACTCCATCACGTTTAGAACATTTTCTAGTGGTATAATCAATTACTTTGCGTACAAAACCTTTAATGAAAAGAACATTGGTTGGTTGGAGTAATATACATTGTGTTATTTTTATTCTCTTCTTAACATTCTTTATTTCCAAAGCCTGTTCTGGAAGATCTACATATGCATGAAGATTAAAGCGAATAGTAAATTCTGCTAAAACTACAGGTATTCTTGCTACAACTCCGCTGGATAATCCAATAGGAGTGACAGGTGTATTAGTGCAATTATCTAATACTGTACTTTCAACTTCAACACAGTTATCACGACAATTTTTTACAATATTATTTGAATATAACGATTTGCCCATAGATTTATTATTATGAATATTGCTTTCCATAACTCTAACATTACTAACATGAGTATCGATTACTTGTTTTCCCATTACAGTTCCTCCAATTTTATTATTGTTGTCAAGGTCAAATTGTTTGTACTTATCCCTATTACAATATATTCGGAACTATAAAAAAAGGTGCATATATGCACCTTTAAATACTAAATAATTCATCTATTAATTCTTTAACATTTGTCATTTTATTTATTCTATATCCATTTTTTCCTATAAAAACTAAACCGTTATCTACATCCCCTTTTACAGAATTAATCAGGGCTTTCGATATGCAATATGGTGTAGTGGCTGGTTTACAAGGAGTCAAACATTTATAGCATTTGCTGATTTTTTCCTTTTCTATTCTAATCTTTTTAATAAAAGGATTAACTAAAGCCTGACCTGGCATACCTACAGGGCTTAGTATTATGTCTATATCATCCATCTTTGAATTTATATAGGCCATTTTAAATTCTTCAGCTGCATCACATTCTTCTGTAGCAACAAATCTTGTACCCATCTGAACACCAGAGGCACCCAATTCTATGCATTTTTTTATATCCTCTTTATTAAATATTCCACCAGCTGCTATAACGGGTATTTTTTTACCACTTTCTTTCTCCAAGGGCTTCAAAACATTGATTACATCTTGGATTATCTCGTTTAAATGAGGTAAATTATCACTACTTAACTGCTCTAAGGAAAAGCCAAGATGTCCACCTGCTTTTGGACCCTCAACTATCACTAAATCTGGCAGATAATCATATCGTTTTTTCCACAGCTTGGTAATCACTGCAGCAGCTTTGCTCGATGAAACTATAGGTGCTATTTTAGTATCGCTGCCTTTTACTAGTGAGGGTAATTCACTAGGTAAACCTGCTCCAGAAATTATCAAGTCAACTTTCTCTTTTACTGCTACCATTACCATTTCCTTGTAATTGTTTATAGCAACCATTAGATTAACTCCCAATATTCCTCTGGGACTCAATTCACGTGCTTTTCTTATTTCTTTGGCAAGTGCCCTTTCATTTGCTTTATCACAATTAGTTTCAAAATCGTCTTCTCTAAAGCCAATTTGAACTCCGGAGATAACTCCTATTCCTCCATAGTTTGCAACAGCTGAAGCAAGCCTTGACAAAGAAACACCAATTCCCATACCTCCTTGAATTATAGGAAATTTAGTCACTTTACCACCAATGTTTATTTGTGGTAGATTCATTTAAACACTCCTTTCAATTCAATTCACAATTCACGATTCACAATGCACAATTGTCAGGGTCATTCTTACGGGGCTTAAACCCGAGATTCCTCGACAAGCTCGGAATGACCATAGCAGTGATTATACTGTCTAAAGCGGAGATCCTTCACTACGCTTAGGATGACATCCTTAGTTCTTAGTTCTTAACTCTTACCTCTTACCTCTTACCGCTTAGCTCTTAGTTCTTACTTCGTATCTCCTACCTGTCTTCTATTGCGAACATGAATTCTCCTTCTGCAGCTATCTCGTCTCCTACATATGCTTTACCTTGCCCAATGCCTATTGAACCTCTTAGTTTTATTATTTCCACTTCCATCCTAAGAGTATCACCAGGTTTTACAATTTTTTTAAATCTGAATTTATTTATACCGGCGAAATATGGTATTTTGCCTTTAAATTCATCCTTGGAAAGAAGAATAACTGCTCCAACTTGAGCCATTGTCTCAATGATTATTACACCTGGCATTACTGGTTTGCCTGGAAAGTGACCTTGGAAAAAGTATTCGTTCATAGTTACATTTTTATACCCTATCCCTTTGATTCCATCCTCCAGTATTTCTACTTTATCGACAAAAAGGAAAGGGTTTCTATGAGGAATAATTTCCATGATTTCTTCAATTAATACGGTTTTATTCACTAATTCACCTCTTTTCAACATTGATTATCGAAAACTTAAGATTGATTATTATATAAAAATATAATATACTTATTCATAAGTTTTTGATTATTATATATCATATAATAATTGAAACCTAAATATTTTGCAAATTTAAATTTTAGGAGGTGGTAATGGGAAAAGAGAGTAGATAAAATATAATAGAATAGTGGAGGTGAAGGATTGAAAAAAATTTCAGTTGGTATTTCCGGCATAGGCAGCTATGTTCCAGAAAAGGTTCTGACGAATTTTGATTTGTCTCAGATGGTTGATACAAATAATGAATGGATAGTAGAAAGGACTGGAATAGAGGAAAGAAGAGTTGCATGTGAGAATCAGTCTGCTTCTGACCTAGCAATAGAAGCTGCTCTAAGAGCTTTGGATGATGCAAATACAAAACCAGAGGAAATTGATTTAATTGTTGTGGCTACGGCTACTCCAGATTATTTTTTCCCATCAACAGCCTGTGTTTTACAGAACAAAATAGGTGCTACAAAAGCCGCGGCTTTTGATATGAGTGTAGGTTGTTCAGGATTTGTATACGGTATAGCAACAGGTGCAAATTTTATATCTTCAGGTGTTTACAGTAAGGTATTGGTTGTAGGCTCTGAAGTTTTATCAAAGATTGTAAATTGGGAAGATAGAAATACCTGTGTACTATTTGGTGACGGGGCCGGGGCGGTTGTTCTTGAAGAATGTGAGGAAGGCTATGGTATCCTTTCATATGAATTAGGTGCAGATGGCAGTAATGGAGAATCATTGATAGTTCCTGCCGGAGGTTCAAAATTACCAGCATCAGTTGACACTGTAAAGGATAAGCTTCATACGATTAAAATGGAAGGTAGAGATGTATTTAAGTTTGCCGTAAGGATCATGGAAAAAGCATCCTTGGATGTTGTAGAAAAAGCAAATCTAAAACCTGAGGATTTAGACTTTCTTGTACCTCATCAGGCAAATATAAGAATTATTGATGCAGCCTTAAAAAAATTAAAACTAAGCAGAGACAAAGCTTATATAAATTTAAATAAATATGGTAATATGTCATCCGCTTCCATTCCAGTTGCTTTAGATGAAGCAATAAAGAAAAGCAGAATAAAAAAAGGCGATAATGTTGTATTAGTAGCCTTTGGAGCAGGGTTAACCTGGGGTTCAATGGTCATAAAATGGAATAAGGAGGGATTGGATGATTGATACTAGGATTACAAAACTGCTTGATATCAAGTACCCTATAATACAGGGCGGTATGGCATGGGTTGCCACACATGAACTTGCAGCGGCAGTTTCAGGGGCTGGTGGACTGGGAATTATAGCAGCTGGTAATGCACCAGGAGAGTATTTAAGAAATGAGATTAGAAAACTTAGGGAAATAACTGATAAACCTTTTGGGGTCAACATCATGTTACTTTCACCCTATGCTGAGGACATAGTAGATATTGTATGTGACGAGAGGGTTCCTGTTGTAACTACAGGTGCAGGAAACCCAGGAAAATATATAGACAGATTTAAAGCATTAAACATTAAAGTCATTTCTGTAGTACCTACTGTATCTTTAGCACGAAGGTTAGAAAAATTAGGCGTTGATGCTGTTATTGCAGAAGGAACTGAGGCTGGTGGACATATAGGTGAACTAACTACTATGGCACTGATACCACAAGTAGTTGATAGTGTAAAAATACCTGTCGTTGCAGCCGGAGGGATAGCTGACGGAAGAGGCCTAACTGCTGCCTTTGCATTAGGAGCGGAAGGAGTTCAGGTTGGTACACGATTTGTTTGTTCAATAGAGTCAAATATTCATGAAAAATATAAGCAAGAGATTTTAAAAGCTCACGATAGAGATGCTATAGTAACTGGGAGAAGTACTGGGCATCCATGCAGAGTATTAAAAAACAAATTTACAAGAGAATATTTAAATATAGAAAAATCCGGAGCATCGCCAGAAGAATTAGAAAAACTTGGTGTTGGCAGACTAAAAATGGCCGTAAAAGACGGAGATGTAGAAAACGGTTCAGTGATGTCAGGTCAGGTAGCTGGTTTAATTTGTGATGTTAAAAGCTGTAAGGATATCATTGAGGGTATGTTTGACCAGACCAATGAAGTGCTTGAAAGAATATCTTCACTAAAGTTAGGTGGTGAAGATAATGAATAAGGCAGCGTTTATTTTCCCTGGGCAAGGGGCGCAATATATCGGAATGGGTCATGATTTCTACGAAAATATTAAGGAATCAAGAATGATTTTTGATGAAGCTGATGATGTATTGAATATGGATTTGAGTAACCTTATATTTAACGGAAATGAGGAAGACTTGAAGAAAACTGAAAACACACAACCAGCGATCTTGGCTACAAGTATAGCAATGCTTAAGGCAATACAAAAAGAAGGCATTGATTGTGAATATACAGCTGGTCTAAGTTTAGGTGAATATAGTTCAATTGTCATGAGTAAGTCTCTTGAATTTTCTGATGCCTTAAAAATTGTTAGAGAAAGAGGAAAGTTTATGCAAGAGGCTGTTCCGTTAGGTGTAGGAGGAATGGCTGCATTGTTGGGATTGAATAGATTGAACCTACCGGAAGTGCTTGAAGCTTCAGAGGAATATGGAATTGTAGAAGTGGCTAATTACAATAGTCCTGAGCAAATAGTTATTTCCGGAGAATTAGCAGGAATAAAAATAGCTTGTGATAAAGCTTTAGAATTAGGTGCGAAAAAGGCTGTGCAGTTGCCAGTTAGTGCACCGTTCCACACAAGTATGTTGGCATCTGCTGGTGTTAAATTAGCTAATGAATTAGAAAAGGTAAATTTAAAAAGATTAGATAAAAAGGTAGTTTCTAATGTTGATGGTAAATCCATTAAAAGCAAAGAAGAAATAAAAGAGAAGCTTGTTAATCAGGTAAGCAAATCCGTGCTATGGCAGCAGTCTGTGGAATATATGATAAATGAAGGTGTGGATACCTTTGTTGAAATAGGACCAGGAAAATCATTGTGTGGATTTGTGAAAAGAATTGGTAAATCCATGGACGTAGATGTAAAGTCCCTTAATGTATCAAATTTAGAATCCTATTATGAAGTAATTGAAATTCTAAGAAAGTGGGCTTAATAATGGAAAATAAAGTTGCATTAGTTACGGGTGGAAGTAGAGGAATTGGAAAGGAAATTGCAATAGGTTTATCTAAAAATGGAATTAATGTTGCTATAACATATAATTCCAACTCTACTAAAGCAGAAGATGCTGTTGAAGAATTAAAGAAAAACGGAGTTAAAGCCATATCTATTCAAGGCGATTCAAGTATAGAAGAGGATGTAAACTCTATTGTTAAAAAGGTAGAAGAAGAATTAGGAACTATTGATATATTGGTAAATAATGCAGGTATTACAAAAGATAATCTTCTCATAAGAATGAAATCAGAGGATTGGGACGATGTACTGAATGTAAATTTGAAGGGCGTATTTCTATGTACCAAAGCAGTAGCTCGAGGTATGATGAAAAAGAAATATGGCAAAATAATTAATATTGCATCTGTAGTTGGTATAACAGGAAATGCCGGTCAAAGCAATTATTCAGCTTCAAAGGCAGGAGTCATTGGATTTACAAAATCCATAGCTAAAGAACTAGCTTCAAGAGGCATCAGAGTAAATGCAGTAGCACCGGGATTTATCCAAACAGATATGACAAATGTATTGAAAGATGAAGTAAAAGACCAAATGTTAAGTCAGATTCCACTAAATAGCTTTGGAACACCTAAAGATATTAGCAATGTGGTGAATTTCCTAGCAAGCGAAGAATCAGACTATATAACAGGCCAGGTTATCAATGTAAATGGTGGAATGGCAATGTAAGACAGCAAAGCTGTCATCCTGAGCAAGCGAAGGATCTCGGGGTTAAGACCCCATAAGAATGACCCTGGTAACTGTGACCTGTGAATTTAATAAAAAATGGAGGAATATAAAAATGTTATTTGAAAAAGTTAAAAATATAATTGCGGAACAATTAGATGTAGATGCAGGAGATATCACTATTGAAACTTCAATGATGAAGGATTTAGAAGCAGATTCATTAGATGCTGTAGAAATAATGATGGCTTTAGAAGATGAATTTGGAATCAGTATTCCAGACGAAGACGCTGAAGCATTCAAGAATATTGGAGATATAGTAAAATACCTTGAAGAAAAAATCTCCTAATGAAAGGGGTAAAAAATGAATAGAGTCGTAATTACAGGCCTTGGGTCTATTACTCCTATAGGCATAGGTAAAGAAAACTACTGGAACTCACTTTTGGCTGGGAAATCTGGAATAGGATATATAACAAGATTCAATACTGAAAATCACGATACTAAGGTTGCAGCTGAAATAAATGAATTCAATCCCCTTGATTTTTTTGAAAAAAAGGAAGCAAAAAGGATGGATAGATTTGCTCAATTTGCAGTAGCTGCTACTAAATTGGCACTAGAAGATGGAAAGATAGACCTAGATGGTTTAGATAAGGATAGAATCGGTACTATTATTGGATCGGGAATAGGTGGAATTGAAAGTCTTGAAAATGAAGTAATTAAATATACACAAAAAGGACCAAATAGAGTTAGTCCGTTATTTATTCCTATGATGATATCAAATATGGCAGCTGGACAGATTTCCATGAACTTTGGATTGACAGGAGCTTCTATGACCATAACAACAGCATGTGCTTCAGCCACACATGCAATTGGAGAATCATTTAGAATGATAAAGCATGGATACCTTGATATGGCAATTACAGGAGGTACGGAAGCAAGCATCACACCTGTAGCAATAGCAGGCTTTTGTTCAATGAAAGCTTTGTCAACAAGAAGTGATGATCCACATAAAGCAAGCAGACCTTTTGATAAGGAAAGAGATGGCTTTATCATGGGAGAAGGAGCAGGAATTTTAGTATTAGAAGAATTAGAGCATGCATTAAAAAGAGGGGCTACCATTTATGCAGAATTAGTTGGGTATGGAGCTTCATCAGATGCATTTCATATTACACAGCCAGATCCGGAAGCTAAAGGTGCTGTCAAAGCTATGTCTTTAGCATTAGATGATGGTTCAGTTAATTCAAATGAGATTGGCTATATAAATGCGCATGGTACTTCAACTTACTTCAATGATAAGCTTGAAACCCTAGCCATAAAAACATTATTTAAAGAGCATGCAAAAGATATCAATATCAGCTCAACAAAATCAATGACAGGGCATTTACTTGGAGCAGCCGGTGGAATTGAAGCTATTGCTACAGCATTAGCTTTAAAGGAAGGAATGATTCCTCCGACAATTAATTATGAAAACCCAGATGAGGAATGTGACTTAAACTATACTCCAAATAAAGCAGTACAAAGGGATATGAACTATGCAATGTCAAATTCCCTTGGCTTTGGAGGACATAACGCTACAATTCTATTAAAGAAATACTAATTTAAAATGACTTTGGAGACAATTCTTCAAAGTCTTTTTTAGGTTTTAACGAATATATATTTCTATTCTAAAAACAAAACACTCTCAGCCACTTTTAGAATTTCGGATTTATCTTCATATCCCGATAAGTCGACTCCTTAAAGGTAAAAGGAGGAACATTTTGTGAATATGCTATATTTATTGATGCATTAACAGGAGAGGTTATACAAACAAAAGGTTGGTGTTCAATTAATGAATTTATTCCTATTGAAAAAGATAAAATCCAAGATATTATAGAATCAGAAGATTGGATTAATATAGCGGAGGATATCATAGCAAACAAGCAAAAGGAATCAAGGAATATTATTTCTTCAGAGGTTATTTTTGAAAACTCTGAAGGTTCTAGAAGCTTTAGGCGAATAAATGAGAATGGATATATAGATGTTCAGGTAGGTAGAATTAGAGGATGACAGCTACTATGTAGTTACACTTTATTACCCAGATAAATCACTAAGGCAAGTAAGTTATACTAAAAATAAATAAAAAACTTTAAAAATCTTGTAGTGAAAGTATTCTTTCAAACGTTATATAAGTAAGAACAGAAAGAGTTCTAAAGTGAAAGAAGTATAAGTTATGGTCCTGCACCTCAAATGACGGATATACAACTTGCTGACTATGGATGGCTGGAAAATGGTAATCATAAAATCCTCCCAGTCTATAGATTGTTTTATTATAAACTTTAGACGAAGTGTCCTTTTAAGGGCTTATAAAGATTATTATCTAAGTAATTTTAGAAAACATAAAATAAATTTAAAAAAAGTGTCCACAAAAGCCTCTTAAATTTCGTTATATATAATAAGAGAAGAAAATACTAATATGAATTGAAATTAAAATATGTTATTCAAATAAAATATTTTAAATTTTTCATAAATCTTGTAGTGAAAGTGGGTTTTAAATCGTTATATTATTAAGAGGATAAAAATAAATCCAATTATATCTTTGATGTAATTGATAAAAATTAAAATCATAATAAATATTAAGAAAAATTAATAAAATATTTTCTAAAAATATGTCACAAAATGAGTTCCTAAATGGTTATATATTATGAGGGATAGTTATGATGTATTTATCTGGGACCGGGGTGGTAGTGTGAATAAAAGATTAGTACTAATTATTATCATAGTTTCAAGTTTACAATTATCAGGCTGTGAAATATATGATCGTGAAGAAAAGAAGCTCATAAGTTTTATTGAGAGTTTTTTTGATACTCAATATGAGGCATATGTAAATCTTGATTACATAGACATAGAACCATTTTTGGATATGAGCAGGATTCAAAACAAGAATAAAGTAACTGCTCTAAAGAAGTTAATAATACAAAGAAAGCATATAGAAGAAATGAATTATGCGATTGTAAATAAAAACAAATACCCTTTTGAAATAATTGTTAAGGATATGAATATCAATGGAGAATATGCTTCCGTAACAGTCGAATTAGATCTTGATGAAAGCAAGGACTATCCCAGATTTATTTCAAAGGGACTGAATAACTTTGTATTAAAGATGGAAGATGGTAAATGGGAAATAGTAAACCATGATTATGAGGGCTTGGTATGGTTTGAATCCTCCATAACAAGGGAGCTTCCTGAAAGAGATGAGGAATGGATACGAAAAGCAGTTGACAATGAATATGGTAAATCTCCTTTTTCATAATAGATAATAATAAGTATTTTAAAAATTTGAATATGATAGTTAAAATGGCTTTGAAGATTTCTTCAGAGTCATTTTTTGTGAATTGAGAATTGTGAATTGTAATTTGCAAATACTATGTTATACTAAGTTTATGATATTGGAGGATTTTTATGGAACTATATATACCTGGTTATGTGAATAAGGTTTTAAATAGATTAGAAGAGGCTGGATTTGAAGCTTTTATAGTAGGTGGATGTGTTAGAGATTTAATCCTAAATCGAATTCCTAATGACTATGATGTGACTACCTCTGCAACTCCTGATGAAATCCAGGAGGTATTCAAAAATTACAAAACCTTATATGTTGGAAAGCAATTTGGGACAATAGTTGTTATACAGTCTGAAGGAGATATTGAAGTCACTACATATAGAAAAGAAGGAAAGTATATAGACGGTCGCAGACCAAGTGAAGTTACATTTTCAAGGAATATTAAAGAAGATTTAAGCAGAAGGGATTTCACCATAAATTCCATAGTATATAATAAGAATACTGGTATAATTGATCCATATAATGGAATACAGGATATAGAATCAAGGATTATTAGAGCAATAGGAGAACCATCTGAAAGACTTAATGAGGATTATCTAAGGATTCTTCGTGCAGTTAGGTTTTCTACTCAGCTTGACTTTTCTATTGATGAAAATACATATATAGCCTGTGAAAAACTCAGTGATTCTATAAAGTATATAAGTGCTGAAAGAATTAAAGATGAGATTTTCAAGATATTATTATCCGAAAGACCTTCCAAGGGTATTCGGTTGATGGAGGATATGGGACTATTGAATTATGTAATTCCGGAGCTAGTTGAAACAATAGATTTTGACCAGAAAAATCCTCACCATAACAGAACACTATACGAGCATATTCTTTGTGTTGTAGACAATACACCACCAGTACTTGAAATAAGGATGGCTGCTCTTCTTCACGATATAGCTAAGCCATTGACATTTTCAATAGATGAGAAGGGTGTCGGACACTATTTTAATCATGATAAGCTTGGAGCTGAAATGTCAAAAGATATACTTACTAGATTAAGATGCTCTAAGAATTTTACTGATATTGTATCCACACTTGTGAGAGAGCATATGCATCATTCCAATATGAAGGAAAAAGGATTGAAAAGACAGCTTAGAAGAGTAGGTAAAGAAAATATATTTGATTTATTTGAACTTAAAAAAGCTGATATGAAATGTAAGAATGGAAATAAGGATGTAAGCGTTTTAGATGAAAAGATAAGACGAATAGAAAAAATATTAAAAGATCATGAACCATATGAAAAAAGTCATTTAAAAATTAATGGGGATGATATAATAGCTTTAGGTTTTCCAAAAGGAAAGCAAATAGGTGAGATTTTAGATTATTTGACAGATAAGGTTATTGACCATCCAGAGTATAATGATAAGAAGAAGTTAATTGAGTTGATAAAAGGAAAATATAAAATAAATTGACATGACAAACCCGAGATTCTTCGCTGACGCTCAGAATGACAAACTTTTTGTCATCGCGGGCTTAGTCGGGGAATCTCATCCAGCGCTGTCATTCTAACGAAGTGAAGAATCTTGGGTTTAAGACCCAAAAGAATGACCCTAGTAATTGTGAACTGTGAATTGTGAACTGTGAACTGTGAATTGTGAACTGTGAACTGTGAATTGTGAA
>DAIUFH010000012.1:0-41665 GCA_036844705.1 Tissierella sp. | reverse complement strand
CAACTTTCTTTCAAAAACATTGTGTTTCAACATAGCATCTCCTTATTATTATATATTAATCTATTAAAGTTTTTTCTATTTCTTTTCTCAATTTGTCTAAAACTCTTTTTTCAATTCTAGAAACTGTCATCTGAGATATCTCAAGGTTCTTAGCTATAGCAACCTGAGTTTTTTTATTGAAATATCTTTCAATAAGTATATCTTTTTCTACTTTATTTAACTTTTCTACAGTTTTCATTAGAAAATCATTATTTTCAATTTTGCTAAAATATAAATCTTCTTCACCTATTAATTCAGCAAGGTTTACTTCTTTATCATCACTTTGAGAATCATAGGTTACGTCCAGAGATTGTGGGGTATATACCTTACTAGCCTCCATAGCTTCCAATACCTCTTCCTCTGATGAATTCAAATACTGGGCAATATCTTCAATTGTTGGTGATCTTTGAAGCTGTTGACTCAGTTGTATCTTTGCGTTGTTAATCTTTTTTGACAGTTCTTGAATTCTTCTGGGTACTCTTATTGTCCAACCCTTATCTCTAAAATATTTTTTTATTTCACCTATAATAGTAGGAGTGGCAAAGCTAGAAAATTCAAATCCCTTATCTACGTCAAATCTATCAATTGCATATATAAGACCTATACATGCTACCTGATAAATATCTTCATAGTCTATACCACGATTTGCATATTTTTTCGCAAGTATTTCAGCTATATAAAGATGCTTCTCTATAAGAATATCACGAACTTCTTTTTCATTAGTTTCCTTATATACTTTGAAAAGATTCCTAATACCTGCTTTATCTAGGCTTTTTATATTATCACTTTCTAAGTAGTTCTCATTAATCATAGACTACATCCTCTACTCTATAAATTTAATCATTTCAATACCCATTTCATTAAAAACAACCTTGTCCATCAGCGATTTAATAATCAAAATACCAAGTTCTCTATCTTTCTTTTCAGATAGATCATCAGGAATATTTTCCACTGCACCTGAAACCTGTATAATCAATTTCTCTTCATCTATATTAAACTCTATATTTATTGAATCCTTGTCAGTAAGACTTAGGGAATTTAAACATGCTTCAGCTATAGAAACTTTTATATCCTCAATTTCATCAATATTAAGTTTACACTTATTACATAAAGATGATGATGTCAATCTTACTAAGCTAATATAATCAGGTTTATTAGGGATGGTTAATAAAACTGAATCTTTATTCATTATCTTCACCCCTAATAATAAACAACTTATCTAGCTCAGTTATATCAAATAATTTTCTTATATTAGGTTTTATATTTGACAGATAAATTTTATGATTAGATTCATTAACTCTTTTTAGTATTCCTATTAAAGCTCCTAATCCAGTGCTATCAATATAATCTAAGCATTTTCCATCAAATAATAGATCTGACTCCCTTTCTTCAAATAATTTTATTACATTGTCTTTAAAATCACCTGATGTATATATATCCATATCACCTTCTGGTTGTATAACCCACAAATTTTCCACTTCATCGTATTTTATATTAGCTTCAAAAGACACTATTATTACCTCCTCTATTCGGAATGTAATTTAATTTTATAATAAATACTTACTATTGTAAAGAGATAGGAAATTTACTTAATCTTCAACATATTTTGCTACGGCTACTACCTTGTCATCATACATTTTCATAAGGGTTACTCCTTGTGTGCTTCTACCCATAATTGAAATATCATTTGTATTTAGTCTAATAATAGTACCATTATGTGAAATCATCATGATTTCATCATTTTCGTGAATAACTTTAGCTGAAACAATATCTCCTGTTTTTTCCTTGATGTTATAAGTTTTTAATCCTTTACCGCCCCTAATCTGAACCTTATATTCTTCAATATGAGTTCTCTTGCCATAACCATTTTCAGATATTACCAATAAAAAATTGTTTTCTTCTACTAAATCAGCTGCAACTACCACATCATCTTCATCAAGTGTTATACCCTTTACACCTGTTGCATTTCTTCCCATAGATCTTACATCTTTTTCACTAAATCTTATAGCCATACCTTTTTTTGTAACAATTATAATTTCTCTATGTCCATTGGTCATTCTAACTCCAATTAGCTCATCATCATCTCTTAAGTTTATAGCTATAATACCATTCTTTCTGATATTACTAAATTCACTAAGTTCTGTCTTCTTAACTAAACCTTTTTCCGTTATGAAGACTAAATAATCATCTGGCTTATATTCAGAAATTGGTATGATTGCATTTACCTTTTCATCTGCCTCTAAATTTAATAGATTTATGATAGCTGTACCCTTAGCTTGTCTGCCTGCATCAGGAATTTCATATGCTTTTAAAGAATATACTTTTCCTTTGTTAGTAAAGAAAAGAATAGTATCATGGGTTGATGTAATAAATAAATCCTCAACAAAATCCTTTTCTCTAGTAGTCAAGGCTACTATACCCTTTCCACCTCTACGCTGTGGTCTATATGTGCCTTCTGGCATTCTCTTTATATATCCAAAATGTGTAAGGGTAATGATTACATCCTCTTCTTCTATCATATCTTCAATATTAATTTCATTTGGTGCTGCCATTATTCTAGATCTTCTCAAATCTCCATATTTTTCTTTTATTTCTAGCAATTCTTCCTTGATTATATTTAATACAAGTCTTTCATTTGCAAGTATTTCCGTCAATCTGTTGATTTCTTTAATCAAGGCTTCATATTCTTCCTCTAGCTTTTCTCTTTCAAGACCTGTCAATCGTTTCAATCTCATATCCAATATTGCTTGAGATTGCTTCTCAGATAATCCAAAACTTTCAATTAATCTTTCTCTTGCAGTAGCATCATCTTTAGAACTTCTGATTATCTTAATTATCTCATCTATATTATCAAGAGCAATTTTTAAACCTTCTACAATATGTGCTCTTTCTTCGGCTTTAGCTAATTCAAATTGTGTTCTTCTTGTTATAATTACCTTTTGATGGTCTATATAATGGCATAAGATTTCTTTTAAATTTAAAACCTTAGGCTCTCCATTAACTAATGCTAGATTGATAATCCCAAAAGTAACCTGCATCTGTGTATGTTTGTATAAATTGTTAAGAACTACATTTGGATTTGCATCTCTTTTAAGTTCAATTACAATTCTCATACCTTCTCTGTCAGATTCATCTCTAAGGTCTGATATCCCTTCAATCCTCTTATCTCTTACATATTCAGCAATTTTAGTTATCAACGCCGATTTATTAACTTGATAAGGTATTTCTGTAACTATGATTTTATGTCTGCCTTTATTGTTTTCCTCAATTTCAGCTACAGCTCTTATAAGTACCTTTCCTCTACCAGTTCTATAAGCTTCTTTAATACCTTCCTTTCCCATTATATATCCACCTGTTGGAAAATCAGGTCCTTTTATAGTTTTGGACAAAGTATCTATATCTACATCAGCATCATCAATTAGGACTATTAATCCATCAATTACTTCTCTTAAATTATGTGGCGGAATATTTGTTGCCATACCTACTGCTATACCAGATGAACCATTTACTAGTAAATTAGGAAATTTACTTGGCAATACTTCTGGTTCCTTTAAAGTTTCATCAAAGTTAGGTCTGAAGTCAACTGTATCCTTGTTTATGTCTCTTAGCATTTCAGTTGCAAGTTTTGTCATCCTTGCTTCAGTATAACGCATTGCAGCAGCCCCATCACCATCAACGGAACCAAAGTTACCATGTCCATCTACTAATAAATATCTTGTGTTAAAATCCTGTGCCAATCTTACCATAGCACCATATACAGAGCTGTCTCCATGTGGATGGTACTTACCTAGTACATCTCCAACTACTCTTGCAGACTTTCTATATGGCTTATCAGATGTCATTCCCAACTCGTCCATAGCATACAATATCCTTCTATGAACTGGTTTTAAACCATCTCTTACATCAGGGAGGGCACGGCTAACTATAACGCTCATAGAATATTCCAAATAGGATTTCCTCATATCTTCTTCTATGTTTATATCTATCAACTTGTTTTGTTGTTCATTATCCATTTTATCCCTCCTATATGTCTAAATTTTTAACATATTTTGCATTTTCTTGAATAAATACTCTTCTTGGTTCCACTTTATCTCCCATAAGCATAGTAAATACCTCATCCGCTTCTACAACATCTTGGATATTTACCCTTAACAATATTCTTGTAGCAGGATCCATAGTAGTATCAAAAAGTTGGTCAGCATTCATTTCTCCAAGACCTTTATATCTTTGCAGAACATAATTTGATCTTCCAATTTCATTTAGAAGTTTATCTAGTTCTCTATCACTATAGCAATAATATTCTTTTTTACTCTTTGTAATTTTATATAATGGTGGCTGAGCAATATAAACATGACCTTGTTCTATAAGTTCCTTCATATACCTATAGAAGAATGTAAGTAAAAGTGTTCTGATATGAGCACCATCAACATCGGCATCCGTCATGATAATAATTTTACCATATCTCAATTTTTCTATATTGAAGTCACTGCCTATACCAGTTCCAAAAGCAGTTATCATGGACTTTATTTCTTCATATCCTAATACCTTATCCAACCTTGCTTTTTCCACGTTCATTATTTTTCCTTTTAGGGGCAATATAGCTTGATATCTTTTATCCCTTCCCTGTTTTGCACTACCGCCTGCTGAGTCCCCTTCGACTAAATAAACTTCTGTTTCGGATAAATCACTTGACTGACAATCAGCTAATTTCCCAGGTAGAGTAGTATTATCAAAAATACTTCTTTTTCTTGTTAATTCTCTAGCCTTTCTTGCAGCATCTCTTGCTCTTTGAGCACTTACTGCCTTTTCAAGTATTAACTTACCATCCTTAGGATTTTCCTCTAAATAAATACTTAAAAAATCATAGGTAGTTGTCTCAACTATACCTCGTGTTTCACTATTTCCTAACTTTCCCTTAGTTTGACCCTCAAATTGAGGCTCAGGTAATTTTACGGATAAAACAGCCGTTAATCCTTCACGAACATCTTCACCAGATAAATTTTCATCTTTTTCCTTCAGATAATTATATTTTCTTCCATAATCGTTTATAGCCCTTGTTAATGCTGTTCTTAAACCTGATAAGTGAGTACCTCCATCATGTGTATTTATATTGTTGGCAAAGGTCAGTATATTTTCATTATAAGCGTCTGTATATTGCATTGATAACTCAACCGTTGTATTGTCCTTAAGGGTTTCGAAATAAATAATTTCCTTGTGTATAGGATTCTTATTCTTATTTATAAATTGAACAAATGACTTTATTCCACCCTCATAATGAAATTCCTTTCTGGTATCCTTCCTTTGATCTTCTAAAATTATTTTTATTCCCTTATTAAGAAATGCCATTTCTCTAAATCTCAATTCAAGTGTTTCATAGGAAAATTCCAAAGTTTCGAATACTTCTGAATCAGGCTTAAAATATATAGTAGTACCAGTAGTATCAGCATCACCAATTACTTCCAGCTTTGTTACCGGTATTCCTCTCTCAAATTTTTGCATATATTCATGACCATTTCTTCGTACCTTTGCAGTTAACCATTCTGAAAGTGCATTTACAACTGAAACTCCTACACCGTGAAGACCACCAGATACTTTGTAAGCACCATTATTGAATTTACCACCTGCATGAAGTATTGTAAGAACTGTTTCAACTGTTGATTTTCCTGTCTGAGGATGTATCTCTACAGGTATACCACTACCATTATCCTCAACTGATACAGAACCATCATTATAAATAGTTATAATGATGGTATCACATATACCTGCCAGTGCCTCATCAATACTATTGTCCACTACTTCATAAACTAAATGATGCAGTCCCTTAGGTCCAGTACTTCCAATATACATACCAGGTCTTTTCCTAACAGGCTCCAGACCAGTTAATACCTGAATATCACTAGCCGTATAATGTCTATTGTTATCATGTACTTCATTACTCATTTATGTCCCTCCTATCTATATCTCTATGTCTATTTAACAGTGATATAGATGAAATATTTGATACATATAATTTACATTTATCTTTTTCTTGAACTATTATATAACTTTTTGTATCAGAATCTATGTTATTGACTAACATATCATTGTCTATTAAATTATTTATAAAACTACTATTAATCTTTGACAATTCAATACTTTTCTTATCTAATATTAACAGAATATCCTTTTCTAATAAAGAAATATTATCACCAATATGAATTATCATTTATTAACTCCTTATTTCTAGTCTTCCATTTTCTATATAAAAAATGGATTTATTGAAATTATCCAGAGACTTTATATCTACCGCATCTGTAACAGTAATAAATGTTTGCATCTTAGCAAAGCTATTCGTAAGATAATTTCTCCGTTCTTCATCTAATTCAGAAAAAACATCATCAAGTAATACTATAGGATAATTTCCATTCTCTTTTTTAATAAGCTCTACTTCAGATAATTTTAAAGTAAGTACAGCTGTCCTCTGCTGACCCTGGGAACCAAAAATTCTAACGTCTCTACTGTTTATAAAAATAAATATATCATCCCTATGAGGTCCAATTTCTGTAGTTCCATACTCTATATCCTTGTTGAAATTATCCTTCAACAACTTAAAGTATACCTTCTCCATCTCTATTTTATTGTCTAATATTGGCACATTAGTATTATATCTTAATTCCATATTTTCCTTATATGAAGTAAGATTATGATGTGTATTTTTACAAATGTAAAAAAAATCATTAAGATAAGCATTTCTTTCATAAATAATACTTGTACCTATTTTGGCTATTTGTAAGTCAAATGCCTCAAGTAAATTATATAATTCTTTTTTCATCTTATTAGATTTTAATATTTTATTTCTCTGATAAAGTAATCTATTATACCTACTAATATTGTAACTATAAACTGGTTTAATCTGTGAAATACTTAAGTCCATGAAATTTCTTCTCTCATGTGGTCCTTCCTTTACCAGTTTCAAATCATCTGGACTAAATATTACAACACTAAGACCCGTTTCAAGTTCCTTATAATTTTCAATAGTATTTTTATTAATTCTTATAATCTTGGAATTTTCCTTATCTAATTTAAGTTCTATAAATTTTTCAAATCTATCAGTTTTTACATTGACCCCAATATACGCTACTTTTTTTTCAAAATTTATTATTTCCTTATCCCTATTGGTTCTAAAAGATTTTCCATTTGAGCACATATATATTGCCTCTAATAGATTTGTTTTTCCTTGTGCATTTTTCCCAATAAATATATTAATGTTTTGGTTGAAGTTCACATTAATACTATGATAGTTTCTAAAATTGATTAACCTTATGTTTTCTACATTCAAAAAATACACCCCTCAAGGCATGAAATATTACACCACTATAAATTTATCATGGTTCTTTATTTCAATTATATCAGCTTTTCTTAATTTTTTACCTCTCTGTTTAGTGATTTCACCATTAACTAATATCATATCATCTGCTATCATCATTTTTGCCTGGCCACCTGTCTGAGCAACTCCTGCAAGTTTCAAAAATGAATCTAACTTAATATAATCAGTTGTTATTTCTATTTCTTTCATTTTGTTTCCTCCATAAATACAGTCTGACAACCACAGGTCGCTCCTACAATATAGCTCTTCAATTGTGAATTGTGAACCGTGAATTGGTTAAAAGTCGTCTTGAGCCAATCTTACTGGCAATACCAAATAAGTATAGCTGTCATCATCTACTCCATTTATTATACATGGATTTAAGCTACCCATAAAATTAAGCTCTATTTCTTCTGAATCCATAACTTTAATACCTTCTAAAATATATCTGGAATTAAATGCAATGTTAAGATTATCCCCATCTTGACTAGAATTAATCTTTTCGTAAACGTCTCCAACCTCAGAATTAGACCTTATTATGATATTGTTATCTATTACATTAATTCTTATAAGGTTTGCTTTTTCTTCCTTTGCTAATAAAGAAGCTCTTTCTAATGCATATTGAAATTCTCTCCTATTGACATTTACCTTTGTTTTGTGATCATTTCTCATAATATCCTTATAGTTGAAGAATTGACCTTCAAGCAATCTAGAATAAACTATAGTATCTCCTATATTGAAAATAACATGACCTGGAGTAGCACTTATAGATATATCTTCTTCTCTATCTTCGATTATCTTATTTAACTCATTAAGTGATTTTGATGGTATTATTAACTTAAAGTTAACATCTGATGTTGTTGGTAACTTTCTTAAAGCAAGTCTATAACCATCTAAAGATACAAAAGAAATAATATTATCTTGAATCTCTAACAAAACTCCTGTCAGTGAAGGCCTAGTCTCATCCTGAGTTGTAGCAAAAACAGTCTGTCTTATTGCATTTTTAAGTAAGTCCCTTGGCAAGGTGAAATTGTTTTGCTCTATAATTAAAGGCAAATCAGGGTAGTCTGCACCTGAATTCCCAATTATGTTGAATTCTGAATTCTCGCATTTTATATTTATATTATTGTTATTTACTTCTACAGTTATAGGAGCATCAGGTAACTTTTTAACTATATCCCCAAATATCTTGGAATTAACAACTATTGAACCTTCCTTAAATACTTGACAATTTACAAATGTTTCTATACTAATTTCCAGATCTGTAGATGTAAGTTTTATTCTGTTATCCATTGTTTCAATTAGTATTCCATCTAATATCTGTAAAGTTGTCCTTGAGGAAATACCCCTTTGAGCAATGCTTATATGTTTTGCAAGGTCTTTTTGATTTATTAAGAATTTCATTGTCTTTCCTCCTTAATATAAAAAATTAAATTAAATATAGTAGTAATAGTAGTAGTACATGTTATTATGTGGATAAGCCTATTCTTGTGGAAAAAAGATAAACTTATAGGATTTAATAACATGTGGATAACATCTTAATTTAATTAAATCTTTTCCACAGCTTACTATCATTCTCCTTTTAATTCTCCAATTATATTATCAATTTTTTTCTTAAGGCTTGTATCTTTATTTAAATCAGTACTGATTTTGTCACAAGCATGAATAACTGTTGTATGATCTCTTCCACCAAATTCATCTCCGATCTTAGGGAGAGAAAGATCTGTTAATTCCCTTGTTAGATACATTGCTATTTGTCTCGGATATGCTATCGCTCTTGTTCTTTTCTTAGAATTAAAATCATCTAATTTTATTTTAAAATTCTTAGAAACAATATCTTTAATAATATCAACTGTTATATCAACTGTTTTATTATTCGATAGTATATCCTTAAGAGCCTCTTCTGCCAATTCTTCTGTTACCGATCTATTTGTTAATGAAGAATAGGCTACAACTCTAATAAGGGCGCCCTCTAATTCACGTATATTGGATTGAATCTTTGTAGCTATATATTGCATTACCTCATCCGATACCTCTATGTTCTCTACATTTGCTTTTTTTCTCAATATTGCAATTCTAGTCTCAAAATCTGGAGGCTGAATATCAGCAATAAGTCCCCATTCGAATCTAGATCTTAACCTGTCCTCTAAAGTAGGAATCTCTTTTGGTGGTCTATCGCTAGATATTATTATTTGTTTGTTATTTTCATGTAATGCGTTAAATGTATGGAAAAATTCCTCCTGTGTACCTTCTTTACCGGCTATAAATTGAATATCATCAACTAAAAGTACATCTATATTTCTATATTTGTTTCTAAATTCTTCATTTCTATATTCCCTGATTGAGTTAATAAGTTCATTAGTGAATTTTTCAGAAGAAACGTAGACTACCTTTGAATTTGGATTCTGGCTTAGTATGTAATGACCTATAGCATGCATTAAATGAGTTTTTCCCAAACCTACTCCCCCATATATGAATAGTGGGTTATAAGCTTGAGCAGGCGCTTCAGCAACTGCTAAGGAAGCTGCATGCGCAAATCTGTTACTATTGCCGATGACAAATGAATTAAATGTATACTTAGGATTAAGTAGAGATCTTAGGTTGTTTTCAGGAATATCCTGTGATGCTGCTTGTCCTATAGTAGCGTTTGTATCTTCACCAGGTATGATAAATTCAATATTGTAGTCTTGATTAGAAACTTGTTTTATAGAGTTTTTAATCAGGTTGAAATATCTACCCTTTAAGATACCTTTAGTAAAATCATTTGGAACTGCTAATATTATTTTGTTATCATTTAAGCTTATAGGTTCTATGGACTTAAGCCATGTATTAAAGCTTACTTCAGTCAACTCAACTTTAATAATATTTAAGACATCATTCCAAAGGGTATCTAAACTTGCTGCCATAAAAATACCTCCTATAGTAAGAATTATTATTATTTTATCAACATATTTATCAACAAAAAACCAAAAAATTTGATAGTTAAAGTGAGGATTTTAGATTAGCTTTTTTGTTAATAAACTTATTAACAATTGTTGATTAGATTAAAAAATGTTTAAGCATTCTATTTTATCCACATAATTAAGAATTAAAAAATGTGGACAAAAACTTAAACAAAAGGCTAAAAAAAACATAATTTATTAATGAAACACTAAAGTTATACACAATATATCCACATTCTGTGTATAACTTTGTGGATTTAAAGAAGAATAAAAGATATCAACACTCTCTTTAATCATATCAAAAGTAAAATTTATAATCAACAAAATTATCCACAATATTAACTAATTGTTAATAACTATTTTGTGATAAAATTTATAGTTTATGATTGATAATTGAATATAAGTAAAAGTAAATCAAAAATCTTGACATATAATGTTAATATAAATATAATCAATAGTAGTGTGTCTTTTGTTTAAATAGAAAACTCTATATTTATATATATAGGTATTATTCAAGGAGGTGTATTGTAGTGAAAAGAACTTATCAACCTAAGAAGAGACAAAGAAGTGTAGAACATGGTTTTAGAAAGAGAATGAAAACTAGATCTGGTAGAGAGATTTTGAAAGCAAGAAGAAGAAGAGGAAGAAAGAAATTAACTGCATAGGCCGCTATTTTGTGGCCTTTTTATACAGGTAAAGTATTCATAGGAGCAGTAATGGAAAAAAAGTATAGATTAAGAAAAAATTTAGAGTTTAAAAGAGTATATAGTGGTGGAAAAAACTATTGGAATAGAAATCTAACATTGTATATTAAAAAGAATAATATGGAAGAGACTAGATTAGGTATAACAATCACAAAAAAGATTGGTAATGCTGTAGTCAGAAATAGAATTAAAAGAAGGATTAAAGAAATTTATCGTAAAAAATTTTTTAGAATTAAAAGTGGCTATGATTTAATATTTATTCCAAAGAAAAATGTAGTAGATATATCGTATAAAGAATTGGAAAGTGCTATAATTCATATATTGAAGTTATCTAATATGTTAAAGGATTAGGTGTAAAATGGCTAAAGTGGCTATTTTTTTAATTAAAATATACCAAAAATATATATCCAAATATATATTAACAGGAAGAAATTGCAGATTTTATCCAACATGTTCAGAATATTCACTTCAAGCATATCAAAAATATGGATTTATTAGAGGTTCTTATTTAAGTGCAAAGAGAATATTAAAATGCCATCCATTTCATGATGGAGGATATGATCCGCTCAAATGATAGGGGGTTAATAAATGACAGCGTTTCTAGGAAAAATTCTAGGATCACTAATGAAATTTGTATATGACATGGTATCAACTATTGGAGTAGAACCAGAAAATTTCTCATATTATGCAATGGCAATTATTATTACTACTATAATATTTAAGTTGTTACTATTACCAATTAGTTTACATCAGGCCAAGTCTTCAAAAAAAATGGCTGAAATCCAGCCACTATTGAAGCAAATCCAGACAAAATATAAAAATGACCCTCAGACAATGCAAATAAAAATGCAGGATTTATATAAACAACATAATTATAATCCAGCTTCAGGTTGTTTGATATTATTAGTACAATTACCTATTATATTTGCTTTTTTTGCAGTGTTTAGAGAACCGGCTAGATATGCTTTTACAGAACCAGGTTTCTATGAGTCAATGAATAAGACATTTTTTTGGATAAAGAACTTAGATCAAGCAGACCCATATCTATGGGGTTTACCGTTGTTAGCTGCTATTACAACATACTTACAAAGTATAACAATGCCTAATATGAATAATGTAGATCCTCAATCTGCAGCTACACAAAAAACTATGAATTATTTTATGCCAATAATGATCTTCATGGCTGCAAGGGGTTTTGCAGCAGGTCTAGGTTTATATTGGGTAATAGGTAATATCTTTACTATTATACAGCAATTAATATCTAAGAGGTCTTTAGCCAAGCTCAAGGAGGATAAATAGATATGAAATTTGTAGTGAAAATTGGCAAAACGGTTGAAGAAGCTTTACATGAAGCTTTGTGTGAATTAGAGGCTAAAGAAGAAGATGTAAAGGTAGAGGTTTTGGATGAGCCTAGTAAAGGGTTTTTAGGATTTATTGGTTCAAAGGAAGCAAAGATTAAAGTTACATTAATAAATGATCCAATAGAAACAGCTGATTCATTTTTATTAAAGATATTTGATTCTATGGGTATAGAAGCAAATAATCAAATCAAAAAAGAAGGAAATATTCTTTATGTTGATATAAAGGATATTTCATCATCAGATATGGGAATTTTAATAGGAAAAAGAGGGAATACCCTTGATTCGATTCAATATTTGTTAAGTTTAGCATTAAATAAAAATAGAGAAGATTATATTAAAGTAGTTGTTGATTCTGAAGGATATAGAAAAAAAAGAGAGGAAACTCTTATAAAACTAGCTAATAAAATGGCCGAAAAAGCTAAATATAGCAGGAGACCAGTAAAGCTGGAGCCCATGAATCCATATGAGAGAAGAATTATCCACTCGACTCTGCAAAATGTAGAAGGAGTAAGCACTTATAGTGAAGGTGAAGAGCCTTTTAGAAGAGTAGTTATAATTGCAAAGTAGAATAATTGAGACTAAAGCCCTTGAATTCATAAATTTCTTAGGGCTTTTTTATTTATTAGTGGATTTTGGATATAATAGTAAGATTAGGTATGAAATTTGAGGTGAAAAAAATGTCAGATACAATTGCTGCTATTTCAACTGCTATTGGTGAAGCAGGAATAGGAATCGTAAGAATAAGTGGGGAAGATGCACTTGAAATGGGATGGAATGTATTTAAAAGTGCTAAAATAGATGATATTAATAATGTAGAAAATAGAAAATTGCTTTATGGACATATATTAGATGGTGATACAGTAATAGATGAAGTATTGATAGTCTTTATGAAGGAACCATATACCTATACAAGAGAAAATATGGTAGAGATTTATTGTCATGGAGGAATAATATCCATAAAAAAAGTATTGGAATTGATATTGAAAAAAGGTGCCAGACTTGCAGAACCCGGAGAATTTACTAAAAGGGCATTTTTGAATGGAAGATTGGATCTTGCTCAAGCAGAGGCAGTAATAGATATTATCAGATCTAAAACAGATAAAAGCTTTCAGGTATCCCTTGATCAATTAGAAGGAAATCTATCAACAAAGATAAAGGAAATAAGAAATATACTTTTATCTATGCTAGCTCATATAGAGGTATCAATAGATTTTCCAGACGAAGATGTTGAAGTATCTACATTAAATGAACTTGAAAAAAATGCAATGGAAGTCAAGGAAAAAATATCAACTTTACTTTCAACATCAGGTCGGGGTAAAATCTTAAGGGATGGATTGAATACTGTTATACTTGGCAAACCAAATGTTGGTAAGTCCTCATTGTTAAATGCTATAGTAAGGGAGAATAGGGCAATAGTGACGGATGTACCAGGTACTACTAGAGATATAATCGAAGAATATATCAATATTGATGGAATTCCTTTGAAAATTATCGATACTGCAGGTATTAGAAATACAAATGATTTAGTAGAAAAGATTGGTGTGGATAAGGCTAAAAAAACAGTTGAGCAGGCTGATTTAGTCATAGCAATATTTGATACCTCAAGGGATTTAACAGATGACGATATTCAGATAATAGAGTTAATTAAGTATAAAAAGACTATTATTTTGTTAAATAAGTCTGATTTGCCAAACGAATTTAATGATGATTATATAAAAAAACATCTTAAAAATGTTGAAATAATTAAAACTTCAATAAAGACAGGTGATGGTATTGAAGAT
The DNA here is from genome assembly GCA_036844705.1 of Tissierella sp. GTDB lineage: Bacteria > Bacillota > Clostridia > Tissierellales > Tissierellaceae > DAIUFH01. The sequence continues at coordinate 27,493 of DAIUFH010000012.1, read as the reverse complement.
TTGGAAAATAGCATTAGAAACATGTTTTATTCTGGTGAGGTGGAAATTAATTCAGATGTAGTTGTAAGCAACGTAAGACATAAAAACCAGCTTGAAAAAGCGTATAATGATATAGTAAGTGTAATCGAAGATATAAAGTCTATGGTTCCGATTGATTGTTTAGAGGTAGATTTAAAGAATTGTTGGGAGAATTTAGGTGAAATATCGGGTGATACAATAGGTGAAGATATTTTGGATAAAATTTTCTCTGAGTTTTGTATTGGAAAATAGAAAATAGTTAAGAGTTAAGAACTAGGAGTTAAGAGTGAACAACGAAGTTGTCATTCCGAGCGTAGTCTAGGGATCTCCTTTTTGTCATTCTGAGGTGTACAGTATTATTAATGCTATCGAAGAATAATGGATTTTCATGACTACAGAGAATGACCATAATAATTGTGAATTGTGAATCGTGAATTATGAATTGGTTAAATTGGAAAGGTGAAAATATATGAAAGATGTAAAGCACTATATTGCAGGTGACTTTGACGTAGTAGTTATTGGTGCGGGACATGCAGGTATTGAAGCTGCTTTGGCAAGTAGCAGATTAGGAATGAAAACACTTATAATGACAATAAGCCTAGATGCCATAGCTGCATTATCATGTAATCCTAATATTGGTGGAACGGGCAAGGGACATTTGGTAAGAGAAATCGATGCGCTTGGCGGACAGATGGCTATAAATATTGATAAATCCTTTATTCAAAGCAGGATGCTTAACACATCAAAAGGACCAGCAGTTCATTCTTTAAGAGTACAGGCTGATAAAAGAAAATATCATGAAGAAATGAAAAAGGCTTTAGAAGATGAACAAAACCTTACTTTGATGCAGGGTGAAGTAATAGAGATTTTAGTTGAAAACAATAAAATAGTTGGAGTATTAACAAGAACTGGGGCAGTTTACAATACTAAGGCATTGATATTGGCAACTGGTACTTATTTAAGAGGAAGAGTATATATGGGTGAAGTCAATTATTCTTCAGGACCTGATGGTAGATTTCCTTCAATTCAATTATCAGAATCTTTGGAGAAGATAGGGATTGAACTAAGGAGAATGAAAACAGGTACTCCAGCTAGAGTTCATAGAGATAGTATTGATTTTTCAGTAATGGAAATCCAGCCAGGAGATGATGAGGTGATACCTTTTTCATTTTTAAATATGGATAAGGAATTTAAGGAACCTCAGATACCTTGTTATCTAACTTATACTACTGAAAAAGCACATGAAATTATCAGAGAAAATCTTCAAAGGTCCCCAATGTATGCGGGTGAAATAGAAGGGGTAGGACCAAGATATTGTCCTTCGATAGAAGATAAAGTAGTTCGTTTCGCAGATAAAGATAAACATCAGGTATTTATTGAACCTGAAGGATTATCAACTAAGGAAATGTATGTGCAGGGAGTTAGTACAAGTCTTCCGGAGGAGGTTCAGATTCAGATATATAAAAACATTACAGGTCTTGAAAATGTACAATTTATGAGATCGGCATATGCAATAGAATATGATTCTATAAATCCTACTATATTAAAAAGAACCTTGGAGCATAAGGAGATAAACAATCTATTTTTTGCAGGACAGATTAATGGTTCATCCGGGTACGAGGAGGCAGCATCCCAAGGTCTTATTGCGGGTATAAATGCTGCACAGAATATAAAGGGTAAAGAGGAATTTGTATTGGATAGGTCTGAAGCATATATTGGAGTGCTGATAGATGATCTTGTAACTAAAGGCACAAATGAACCATATAGAATGATGACATCAAGAGCTGAATATAGATTGACTTTAAGGCAAGATAATGCAGATTTAAGACTTACTGAAAAGGGTTATAAAATAGGCTTGGTAACAGAAGAAAGATATAGAAAGACATTGGAGAAGAAAAAATTAATAGAGGATGAGCTTAAAAGGTTAAAGAAGGTATTTATAGCACCAACTGAAGAGAATAATTTAATTTTAGATAAAATTAACACACATCGAATTAAAAGCTCTATAAGCCTTTATGAGCTGATTAAAAGACCAGAGGTACAATATGATGCCACAGCTGATTTAGATGGAAATAGAGGCCGTTTAAAGAGAGAAGTCAGATTACAAGTTGAAACTCAAATTAAATATGAAGGTTATATCAAAAAACAAATGATACAAATTGAGCAATTTAAAAAGCTTGAAAATAAGAAATTATCATTTGAGGAAGATTATAGTTTGGTTAAAGGTTTAAGCAACGAGGCTAAGCAAAAACTAAACAAATTTAAACCTGATTCTGTAGGTCAAGCCTCAAGAATATCTGGAGTTTCTCCATCGGATATCAATGTATTATTAATATATTTAGAGCAGAAGCGAAGGAGTGCAAGGGTTAATGGCTAATATAGATGCGTTAGTTAATGGAATAGAGAAATTAAATATTGAATTAACGGAAGAACAACTATTTAAATTTATTAGGTACAAGGAACTTTTAAAAGAGTGGAATAAAAAAATAAATATAACCACTATAACCGATGATGTGGAGATTGATCAAAAACATTTTCTGGATAGTCTAACTCCTTTAAGAACAAATTTATTTAATGGTAAGAAAAAATTAATTGATGTGGGAACAGGAGGAGGATTCCCGGGAGTTCCTTTGAAAATAGCAAATGCAGAATTAGAAATAGACCTTTTAGATAGTTTAAATAAGAGAATTATATTTCTTAATGAGGTAATTAAAGAGCTAAATCTAGATAATATTAGAGCAATTCATGGAAGAGCTGAGGAATTAAGTATTAGAAGTGAGTATAGAGAGAAGTATGATATATGTATTTCGAGGGCAGTTGCTTCACTAAATACTCTGAGTGAATATTGTATTCCTTTCGTGAAAGTAGGTGGTTTTTTTGTTTCAATGAAAGGACCTGAATTTGAGCAGGAATTGAGTTCAAGCAAATATGCCATTGAAATTTTAGGTGGAAAGATAGTTTGTAAAAAAACTATACAAATTCCCGAAAGTGATATCTATCATTCGCTTATAATTGTCGAGAAAATAAAACAAACTTCGACAAAATATCCAAGAGGTGGTGGTAAACCACGTAAAAATCCGCTGTAATTTGTGTGAAAATGTATGAAAATAGTTGGGAAATAATGAAGGAAATATTAATTTCAAAATAGAATAATTGGTATAATGCTAAAGAAAAGAGGGGTATTATGAACTTGCATAGAGAAATTATAAATATTCCAATTAATTCTATTAAACCGAATCCTTATCAGCCTAGAAAAAGCTTTGATCAAAAGGGATTAGAAGAATTGTCACAGTCAATTAAATCCTTTGGAGTAATACAACCAATAAGCGTTAGAAGATTAAGTGCTGACTCATATGAACTAGTTGCAGGTGAGAGAAGACTTAGAGCCTCTGAATTAGTTGAGTTAAAATATATTCCAGCTATTGTTGTAGATTTTAGAGATAAAGATTCAGCAATGGTTGCCTTAATTGAAAACCTTCAACGAGAAGATTTAAATTTTATAGAAGAAGCTGAAGGATATAATAGTTTGATAAAGGATCATAATTTTACACAAATGGAATTAGCTGAAAAACTTGGAAAGTCCCAGTCTACAATTGCAAATAAACTTAGATTGCTTAGATTGCCTCAAGATATAAAGAAGACACTTGTTGAAGAGGCTTTAACTGAAAGACACGGTAGAGCATTGTTAAAGCTACCAGATGATAATCTAAGGAGGATTGTACTAGAGAAGACAATAAATAATGAACTGAATGTAAATGGTACTGAGTCACTTGTAGAGGATATTTTGGATAATATGCGAAAGAAAGAAGATAAAGATTATAAGCAAAGTATAAAATCCTTAATAAGTATTAGAATATATCTGAATACTATAAAAAAGGCTTATAAGGCAATTAAAGAATATGGAGTAAAAGCCGAATATATAGAAGAAGATAAAGGGGATTATGTACTTGTTACAATAAAGGTTCCTAAAGTTATGTAAAAAAAGTTAAAAATAAAAATGTTCCACGTGGAACATTTTTATTTTTAACTTTTTTATCTCCTTTTTTTGTAGATATATGCTATTATATAAATAACGAGAGAAAAAGCATATTGTTCTATAAGATACTGAAAAAATAACTATTTATTAAATTGGAACAAAAGTAATTGATGAATTTCTCTTTAAAAATCATAATGATGTTGGATAGTGTAGCAACTCATTTAGGATAGTAAGTATATTGTAATAGGATTTTGAGGATTAAGGAAGATAACTTGAGGTGTGATATGGGAAAAATAATTTCTATTTTTAATCAAAAGGGTGGAGTAGGTAAAACTACTACAAGCATAAATCTTTCAGCAGGTTTAGGTAAATTAGGTAAAAAAATTTTACTTGTAGATATTGATCCTCAAGGGAATTCAACTAGCGGGTTGGGTATAGAAAAAAATAGTGTTGAAACACTTTTCTATGATATACTTTCACTTAATTTACCAGTAGATAGCGGTATTTATAAGTCTTCAGCGGAGAATGTTGATATTATTCCATCTAATAACCAGTTGGCAGGATTGGAAATTGAATATGCGAAAAAAGGAAATTGGGAAAATGCTTTAAAGATTGAGCTTGATAAAATAAAGGATAGATATGAATATATATTTATAGACTGTCCACCTTCCTTAGGTATATTAAGTGTTATTGGATTAGTTGCTTCAGATAGTGTACTAATTCCAATTCAATGTGAATATTATGCTCTTGAAGGAGTTAGTCAGCTTTTTGATACTATTGAACTGGTTAGAAAGGGGTTTAATCCTAACTTAGACATCGAAGGGGTTGTATTGAGTATGTTTGATGGTAGGACAAACCTTTCAATTCAGGTTGTAGATGAAGTTAAGTCCTTTTTTAAAGGGAAGGTATATACAAATATAATTCCTAGGAATGTCAGGTTGGCAGAGGCACCATCCTATGGTTTGTCTATTATGGATTATGATGATAAATCTAAAGGAGCAGAGGCATATATGGATTTAGCAGAGGAATTTGTATATTTACAGGATTAATATATTGTACCTTGTTAGAAAGGATTGATTATATTGAGTACTAAAAAAAGAGGATTAGGTAAAGGTCTGTCTGCTTTGATTTCAGATAAAGCTGCTGTTGATAACTTTTTAAATGAAGAGAAACTAAGCGAGAAAATTGAAATAATCGATATAAATTTAATAATTCCGCGACAGAATCAGCCTAGAAAGTATTTCGATGATGAAGCATTGAAGGAACTTGCTGCATCCATTAATGTACATGGGGTTATACAACCTATTATTGTTAGAAAACTTGACAATAAATATGAAATAGTAGCTGGTGAGAGAAGATGGAGAGCATCAAAGCTTTTAGATCTAAAGGAAATTCCAGCTGTAATTAGAAGTATTGACGAACAAAATGCTGCAAAGATTTCATTAATAGAAAATGTACAAAGAGAAAATCTTAATCCTATAGAAGAAGCTACTGCTTATAAAAAAATTATGCAGGACTATGAATTAAAACAGGATGAACTAGGTGAAGCTGTAGGTAAGAGCAGGACATATATATCAAATAGTATCAGACTTTTAAATTTGGATAAAAAAGTAGTTGATTACCTTTATGAAGGTAAATTGACTGCGGGGCATGGGAAAGTACTGTTAGGCTTAGATAAAGATAAACAGCTTGAAGCAGCTCAAAGAATAATTAATTTAGGACTTAATGTTAGAGATACAGAAGCAGAAGTAAAAAAAGAGAAGTCAAAGGTGAATAAAGGGAAAATAAAAAGAAAGAACAATAAGGTAGATTCATATCTAAAGGATTTAGAAGAAAATCTAATGAGATCATTGGGAACAAAGGTGAATCTACTTGTGGGGAAGAAAAAGGGAAAAATTGAGATTGAGTATTATGGAGAAGAGGATTTAGAAAGGCTAATTGACTTGCTTACAAGATAATGTTCCACGTGGAACATTTAAATTCTAAATGAAAGGAGCTCTATAATGGAGGTTAATATTTTTCAGGTAGACGCGTTCAGTTCAGGTCCATTTGGAGGAAATCCAGCAATAGTAGTACCAAATTCCAAGTGGATAAAAGAAAAGGATATGCAGAAAATAGCTAATGAAATGAATGTTTCTGAAACAGCTTTTGTTCATCAGTTGGCAGACAATACATTTAAGGTAAGATATTTTACTCCTGTATGTGAAATAGACTTGTGTGGACATGCTACAATAGCAACATTTTATACCATGGCAAATATGGGATATATTAAACCGATACCTAATGGAATAAAAGAAGTGACATTGGTAACAAATATAGGTAAGCTTCCAATAGAAATTTGTTATAAAAATGGAGAGGTTGCATCTATAATCATGCAGCAAGATAAACCAAGGTCTTTAGGTGAAGTAAAGAATTTAGATGAGTTATTAAAAGTTTTAGGTGTTAAAAGGAATCAACTTGGATTTTTAGATGATTATATGGAGCCAGAAATTATAAGTAATGGGGTACCAGATATTTTATTACCTCTAAGAGATAAGGAAACATTGGATAATTTAGATGTAGACTTTTGCGAGTTAGCTAATGTAAGCAAAAAATATAATGTAACAGGAGTTCATGTTTTTCACCTTCCAGAAAAGAATTCTAGTATTGTTTATGCAAGAAATTTTGCTCCTTTAGTTGGAATAAATGAAGAAGCTGCTACGGGGACTGCAAGTGGGGCTTTAATATATTTTTTAAGAAAAAACAATTTAATCGAATCGAATAGAATTACCTCTATTCAGGGATACTCTTTGAATAGAGCAAGTGAAATACATTGTTTTATTGAAGAGAATGCTAATAGCTATAGGATTAAAGTAGGAGGCAATGCTAATATTGTGATGGAAGGTATATTGAAATTTTAATGGAGGGAAAAATTTATGTTAGTTGAAAAAAGCCTAAGAGAATATACAATGGAAGTAGCTAGTGACAATCCTACACCAGGAGGAGGTAGTGTTGCAGCCTTGGTAGGTAGTATTGGTGGAGCTTTAACTAATATGGTAGGAAATCTTACAATAGGGAAAAAGGTATATGAAGATGTACCAGAGAAATTTAGGGAAAAGATGCAAAGAAATGCAAAGCAAATAGAAGATGTAGTCCAAAACTTGTTAAAAATAGTAGATGAGGATTCTACAGCATTTGATGATGTAATGGAGGCATTTAAACTTCCCAAAAATACGGAAGAAGAAAAACAGATTAGATCTAAGGCTATCCAGAAAGGATATAAAAAGGCTTTGGAGGTACCAATAAGGTGTGCAAGAGAGTGTTATAAGGTGTTAGAATTGCAAGATGTGTTTGCAGAATATGGTAATGTTAATGCCATTACAGATGTAGGAGTAGGTACCTTACTAGCATATTCTGGATTAGAAGGTGCATTGTTTAATGTAATTATTAACCTGAAGGGTATTAAAGATGAAAGTTATAAAAATCAAACAAAAACAGAAGTTGATTTACTTTTAGATAAAGGAAAAAAATTAAAGGAAGAATTATTGAAAACTGTATATCATAGACTAGGATAAGAGAAGGATACCTTCTCTTTTTTTAAACAAATTTATTTCAGGAGAGTGTTTAAATGAATAAAAAAGACCTTAGGGATCTGATAAAGAAGGCTAAAGGCGAGGAAAAAGCAGAATTGGTTTTAAAAAACACGAACTTGATAAATGTCTTTACCAAGGAAATTATCAAAACAGATGTGGCTATTGAGAATGGGAAAATAGCAGGAATCGGAAAGTATTCTGGATTGGAGGAAGTTGACTTAGAAGGCAAGTATCTATCTCCAGGATTTATAGACAGTCATGTACATATAGAATCCTCTATGTCTACTCCTAGTCAGTTTGCCAGAGCCGTACTACCAAGGGGTATTACTTCGGTTATAACAGATCCTCATGAAATAGCCAATGTAAAAGGCCTGGATGGCATTAAATATATGATAGAAGAAAGCAAAAATTCTCCATTAGATTGTTATTTTGTATTTCCAAGTTGTGTTCCAGCAACATCATTTGAAAATTCAGGAGCTATATTAGATGCAGAAGATATGCTTAGTAAAATAGATGGAAAAGTTATAATTGGACTTGGAGAAATGATGGACTATCCAGGAGTTATAAATTATAATGATAAGGTATTAGATAAATTAGTTATAGGAAATGATTACTTCGTAGATGGTCATGGTCCTATGATAAAAGACAAGGAGCTAAATGCCTATGTTGCAGCAGGCATAAAAACTGAACATGAATGCACAACATCAGATGAAATGCTAGAGAGACTTAGACTTGGCATGTACATTTTAATAAGGGAAGGTTCAGCTACAAGGGATCTTCAAAAACTTATAAATATTGTAAATAAGGATAATCTTAGCAGAATATTGTTCTGCACAGATGACAAGCATCCAGAAGACTTATTGAGAGAAGGAAGTATCGACTATAATATCAAGCTTTCAATCAAAGCAGGAATTGATCCAATAGATGCAATAATAATAGCTTCACTAAACCCTTCTATATGTTATAATTTAAAGGGTAAGGGGGCTATTGCACCGGGGTACGATGCAGATCTTGTAGTTATAGATAATCTTGAAGATTTTAATATATTAGAGGTTTATAAAAAAGGTAAATTAGTTGCCAAGGATTATAAGGCATTATTCAACAGTGACCCTTATTTACCTGATTATATGCAAAATAGTGTAAAAGTTAAAAAAATTGGATTAGAGGATTTTAAAATTCCTATAAGGACTAATAAAGCAAATGTAATTGGTATAATCAATGACAGTCTCATTACGGAGGCTAATAAACGGACAGTAAGTACTAATAATGGATATTTTACCTATTCAAATGATGGAATATTAAAGCTTGTAGTAGTAGAAAGGCATAAACAAACGGGAAATATTGGATTAGGACTAATAGAAAATTTAGATTTAAATGGTGGTGCTATAGGTCTTACAATTGCCCATGACTCTCATAATATAATTGCTGTTGGCGATAACGATGAGGATATTTTACTAGCAATAGACGAGCTCACGAAAATAGGTGGAGGAATATGTATTATTTCCCGGGGAAGTGTTTTAAAAAGTCTTTCGTTAGAAATAGGTGGAATATTAACTACTAATCCTATTGAAGAAACTACAAAAATTTTAAAGGAAATGATTGATTTATCACATGATATATTAGGTGTAAATAGAAAGATAGACCCGTTTATGACCTTATCATTTATGGGGTTACCTGTTATACCTAGTCTCAAATTAACTGATATGGGTTTATTTAATGTTGATGAATATAAATTTATAGATGTAGAAATAAATGAATGAGGATAGGTGAGAAAATTATGATTTATTTTGATAATGCAGCTACTACATTTCCAAAGCCCAACGTAGTATATGATGCCATCATGACAGCAATGAAGGAATATGGTGCAAATCCAGGTAGATCAGGACATAAACTGGCATTAAAGGCTGGTAGGGGAGTATATGAAACAAGAGAATTGATAAGTAAACTTTTCAATGCTAAAAACACTATGAATATTATATTGACTTTTAATGCTACGGAAAGCTTAAATATAGGTATTAAAGGTTTCTTAAAACCAGGGGATCATGTTATTACAACTTCAATGGAACATAATAGCGTATTAAGACCTATTAAATATTTAGAGAACTTTGGCATAGAATCAACAATAGTTAAAGGAGATTCAAAAGGGAGAATCAAATCCTCCGATATAGAAAAAAGCATTAAAGAAAATACTAAATTAATCGTTAATACCCATGTATCTAATTTGACAGGCACAATAATGCCTATAAAGGAAATAGGTAGAGTAGCAAGAGAAAATGGAATAGTTTATATGGTGGATGCAGCTCAATCAGCAGGAGTTTATGATATAGATGTGGAAGATATGAAAATAGATTTACTTGCATTTCCTGGGCATAAGGGCTTATTGGGGCCACAGGGTACAGGTGGACTAATAATAAGAGAAGGATTAGAATTGGAAGGATTTATGCAAGGAGGTACAGGAAGTGTATCTTATTCCTTGAATCAACCTGATATTTATCCAGATAAGTTTGAAAGTGGTACAGCAAATGCCCCGGGTATTATTGGTCTTGGAGCCGGAATAAGATATATCCTTGATAGAGGTATTGATGATATTAGGAGGTATGAGGAAGAGCTTATACAGCATTTTATTGAAGAAGCACAAAAAATTGATGGAATAATTCTATATGGACCATTGAATGTAAAGGAACAAGGCGGAGTAGTAGCACTTAATATAAAGGATGCAGACTCTTCAGAGATAGCATATATTTTAGATGAAGAATATGATATAGCTGTCAGATCAGGTCTTCACTGTGCTCCACTGGCACATAAAACAATCGGGACCTTGGATCAGGGCGCTGTACGTTTTAGTTTTGGAATATTTAATACACATGAGGAGATAGACTTCTGCATTAAGGCACTAAAGGATATAACAAAAGAAGTTTAGGAAGGGGCAATTATATGGAGTGGTTAAGATATTATATATCAGTTTATTCTGCTGAGATATTTATAGGACTAGCTATATGGTTAATAGGTTTATTCATTATTACAATTATACAAGGAACTAAAATTAAAAAGGTAAGGGAAAGATACTCATCATTAGTGAGAGGAATGAATGGAATAGACATTGAAGGTCTGATTATTAAGGCTAATGGGGACATAATGGATATTAAAAGAGACTTAAGTTTAATTGATCAGAACTTAAGTCAAATTGAAACTAAGCTTACATTTGCCATTCAAAAAATTGGATTTATAAGATACAATGCATTTAATGATATAGGTAGCGAATTAAGTTTCTCAATAGCTTTACTAGATCAATACCAAAATGGATTTATATTAACAAGTATATTTGGAAGAGAATCTTCTGTTAGTTACGCAAAACCTATTAGGAATGGTGAGAGTAATATACCACTTTCAGCTGAAGAATTAATAGCTATTGATAGAGCAATAAAGGGTGAAGGAATTCAAAATGCTTGATAGTTGGGGGAAATCTAATGGACAATATACTTTTTATTATAAATCCTGCTGCTGGTGGTGGGAAGACGATAGGTTTAATACCTATTATTGAAGAACGGATGAAAAAGGCCAATAGGGAATTTAAAATACAATTGACAGGACAACCAAACGAGGCAACTAAATTTGCAGAAGAAATGGTGGACATGTACCCTATAATAGTTGCAGTTGGTGGAGATGGAACAATAAATGAGGTAGCTAAAGGTCTAATAAATAAAAAAAAGGGAGTATTAGGAATAATTCCGAGCGGAACTGGCAATGATTTTGTTAGAGCTATTGGAATGGAAATAGATCCAATAAAGTCATTGGATGCAATCATAAAGGGAAAGACCAAAAAAATTGATGTTGGGAAAATAAATAATTATAGCTTCTTAAACATTGCCAGCTTTGGATTTGATACTGAAGTAGTAATTTTTACAAATAATATTAAAAAAAAGGTAAAAAGTAGAATTGCTTATATAATTGGAATATTAAGCACATTATTAAGCTATAAAAAAAAGAAAACTAAAATAATAATAGATGATGAAGTTTTGGAAAGGAATTTAGTGTTACTTGCCGTGGGAAATGGCAATTATTATGGTGGAGGACTTTATGTTTTACCTATGGCAGAAATTAACGATGGATATTTTCATATTTGTTTGGTTAGAAATATAAATAACTTTAAAATACTATTTCTATTTCCTTCTATAATTAAAGGTAACCATCTAAAATATGAGAATTATATAGAAATCTTTAAGGCAAAGAAGGTGAAGATCATTAATAATGAAGATGTGAGTATCAATATAGACGGTGAAATTGTCCATGTCGATAAAGATATAGTTTTTGAAATGGACAAATACAAATTAAATACGATAATTCCATAACATATTAATTACCCAATATTGTTGATATTGTACCAACGAATTATATTAAATTTTTGTAACAAAATATAGTGTACGAATATGTAAAAATCTTACAGTCGGTAAATGTTGAAATTTAAATGTTTTTAGATTTTCGTTAAATAGTATAAAAATTATTTTCATGCTAATCTAAAAGTTGAATTTTATAAGCACTATGATATAATTAGGATTGTTACAAAACGGTTACAAAATTAAACCTTTGTAAAAAGGTTTATTAGGAGGAAGATAAATTGGAAAACAGATCCTCATCGTTAAAGAATTTTATGATAAAAAATAAAAAAAATATAAAATTTGATTTAAATGATATGAACTTTAGAAAGGCTTTAACAGCTTTTATGATAATAACAATTATTTTTCTAGGGTTCACTGGATATAAGATAAATGAAATAAAAGCTAGGGCATTTCAAGTTTATTTAGATAAAGATAGTTTAGGTATAGTAAGAAGTGAAGAAGCAGCATTAGACATAATGAATGATATTAAGAAAGATTTATCAAATACATATGGAGCAGAGTGCGTTTTAGATAAGGAATTATCATTTGAATTAACTCATGCTAAGGATAAGGATTTAATTAAAGCTGAAGAGTTAAAAGAAGGAATAAAAGATAAAATTGACTTTGCTGTTTTAGGTTATAGTATCGTAGTAAATGATGAGGAAGTAGGTGCAGTAAAGACAGAAAAGGATGCTAAAGCTATCCTTGATGACATAAAAAAACCTTACGTGGAAAGTTTGGAAGGTGACATTCAGGAAATAAAATTTGTAGAAGATGTCAAAGTAATGAAGAAGAAATTGCAAGTTAGTGATATAAAGTCGAATAGTGATATTATTGAATTGATTGAAATAGGTACTGAAAAGATAAAAACCCACGTGATAGAGGTAGGAGAAAGCTTTTGGACTGTTGCAAAAATGTATGATACATCAGTTGATGAGTTAGTTGATGCAAATCCAGAAAGAGATCCTAAAAAGCTTAAACCTGGTGATGAGATAAAATTATTAGTGCCTACTCCAAAATTAACTGTAGCTACTACAGAAAAAATTGAATATACTAAGGATACTGATTTTGAAACAATTGTAGAGACAAATGATTCTATGTACAAAAATCAGAAGAAGGTAAAGGTTGAAGGAATAAAAGGAGAGTCTCATTTTGTTGCGAATGTTAAAAAACAAAATGGTGCTGTTGTTGAAGAGGAAATTTTAAGTGAAGATGTCATAAAAGAGCCAGTTAATGAATTAGTAGTTCAAGGAACAAAAGAATTGCCAAAGACAATGGCTACAGGAGTTTTGATGATGCCTACCAGAGGTAGATTTACTTCTGGATATGGTACAAGATGGGGAAGGATGCACAGAGGTATAGATATAGCAGCTGCGGTATGTACCCCAATACATGCATCGGATGGCGGCACTGTATCATTCTCTGGACGACAAGGGACATATGGGAATATGATTGAGATTGATCATGGAAATGGTATAAAGACTAGATATGCTCATTGTAGTAAGCTATTGGTGAGTAAAGGAACAAAAGTCTATAAAGGACAACATATAGCAAATGTAGGTAGTACAGGTAGATCTACTGGACCACATGTACATTTAGAGGTATTAGTTAATGGAGTACATGTAAATCCAAGTAAATACGTAAAATAATTAAGACGGACAATTTTGTCCGTCTTTTTATATTCTTGAATCCAATAAGAAAAAGATAATTAATAACATAATAAGGGTTTCAATAAAATCATCATCAAATAGACTATTACTTAAGGATTTAACCATATTAGGTTCAGCATTAAAAAGCAGTTTCAAATTTAACATTCCTGCACCTTGGCCTTGAATAGGCTCGTTTAATTGTTCACAGGACTCGACTAATTTCAGCTTGTAGTCTTCCGGTGTTAGTTCATCCCCATATCTGTTAAATAACAGAGCAAGACTACCGCTTATTAAAGGTGTAGCCATTGATGTACCGCTAAGTGATGTGTAACTATCTAGCTTTGTGTTAGAAAGGGAGTTGATATTAACTCCAGGAGCAACAAGGTCAGGCTTCTGAATACCTTGTATTGTTGGACCACGGCTAGAAAATTTTGCAATTGTATCATCACTGGTATCTATGGTTCTTTTATCATCAACAGCTCCTACAGTAATGACTTTTCTGCTTACTCCAGGAGAAAGAATTGTCTTTTCATTAGGACCGCTATTTCCAGCTGCCGTAACGACAACTAATCCAGCTTCAACACACTTTTCAACCGCTTTTACCAAAGGGTCTTTTTCAGGCTTATTATTGGCAGGTGTTCCTAAAGAAAGATTGACTATTTTTATATTATATCGTTCTTTATTTTCTATACAGTATGATAATGCAGCTATAATGTCCGATGTAGATCCGCCACCATTCTCATCTAGTGCCTTTAGACTAATGATATTGGTCTTTGGTGCTATACCTACATATTTTCCCTTGGATGAATAACCATTTCCTGCAATAATTCCTGCTACATGGGTACCGTGACCATTATCATCATAAGGATCTGTTTTACCTTTAACGTAATCCTTAAAAGAAATTAGCCTATTTTTTGGTTTCACTAAATCAGCGTGAGGAGCTACTCCTGTATCAATAACGGCTACTCCAATTCCATTACCATCATATCCTTTATCATGTGGGAAATAGGATTCCATAGTTGCATTTGCTATGTCAAGTAGGGCATAAACATTGGAATCAAAACTGATAAAATCCACATCTGGGCTGGTGGAAAGCCTGTATACTATATCTGTTGACATATTGACAGCTAAGCCATGAATAATTGGTAAATCAGCTTTCATCTTTGATGAGACACTTGAAACGTCATTGAATAGATCTTCATTATTGTCTTTAAATTGTATAATGACTGGTACATCTTCAATGGATTGAGCCAGTATCTTTGCATTAAGAATAGGACAAAGCTTATTATTGCTCATTCTTCTCACTATTACCACCTTCCTTGTTCTATTCTATGCTTATAAATATTAATATGTGCTAAAAAAATAAGCCCGAAAAATCGGGCTCTACATTCTATTCATGTTTGTGTATCATTTTGACTATTTCTCCAACTATTAGTGGTAAAAATGCAAATGTCAATACTATTTCCCAGTCAACAATATTTAATGTTACAGTGTAGAATATTATCTGCAAAAATGGTACATATAGAACAACTAGCAGTAATATAAAGGAAAATAGTGTTGCGTAGATCATTGATTTATTTGAAAAGAATCCTATCTTAAATAATGTAAATCTCTGTGATCTACTTGAATATGCTCTTAATAATTCTGCTGTAATCAATGTTGCAAAAGTAATTGTTCTTGCATGCTCAATATTTCCAGGATATCTACTCATAGCCCAATAGTATGCTATCAATGACCCTGCTGCCACTGCGATACTTTGGAATATAATGTTTATCATCATCTTTTTATCAATTATTGTAGATTTAGGATCTCTAGGATTTTGTTTCATTATATCAGGTTCGCCTTTTTCAACTCCTAAAGCCAAAGCTGGGAAGCTGTCTGTTACTAGGTTTAGCCATAATAATTGAATTGGTAATAAAGGAACTTCCCATCCAACTAATATACTTGTAAATACCAATATAATCTCCCCAATATTACAGGATAACAAAAAGAATACAAACTTCTTTATATTGCTAAATATAATTCTTCCTTCTTCAACAGCGGATACTATACTGGCAAAATTGTCATCGGTTAATATCATTTCTGCTGTATTTTTGGCAACATCCGTTCCAGTGATTCCCATTGATACTCCAATATCAGCTTTTTTAAGTGCCAAGGCATCGTTAACACCGTCACCTGTCATAGCTGTTATATCACCGTTTTCTTTCAATGCAGTTACTATTCTTACCTTATGCTCAGGCGAAACTCTTGCATAAACCTTTGTACTTTTTACTACCTCTTTCAATTTTTCATCTGAAATTTTATTTAACTCTTCTCCCATCATAGCCTGATCTTCGGTTTCTGCCATTCCAAGATCCTTTGCTATGGCAAAAGCTGTTTCCTTATAGTCTCCTGTTATCATTATGGTATTGATACCTGCTTCTTTACAATGCTTAATTGCCTCTCTTGCCTCAGGTCTTGGTGGGTCTATCATACCACTTAATCCGACAAAAATCATATCAACTTCATTATTGTCTGGACTTATACCTTCAGGGAGGCTATCGTAAACTCTATATGAATATGCTAAAACCCTCAGGGCTTGTTTTGCAAAATTGCTATTTGCAGCTAAAGCCATATTTTTTAAGTCCTCATCAAATGGAATAACTTTACCATCTAATAGAATCTGCGTACATCTTTTTATTATAATATCAGGAGCACCCTTTGTGAAAGAAACTACCTTATTGGGAAAAAAGTTCTCATGAAAAGTAGTCATCATTTTTCTATCTGAATCGAAAGGCAATTCCTCTATTCTTGGATATTTATCGTTTGTATCCTTGCTAGTCATATTTACCTTCCCAGCTAGGGAAATTAAAGCACCTTCTGTAGGATCTCCTAGAACTTTATAACCTTCATTTGTATTTTCTATTTTAGCATCGTTTGCTAATATAGCGGCTGATAATAATGTATGTAGACTGCTAATCTGATTCATACCTATTACCTCACCGTTAAGTTTGAAATCACCTTCAGGGTCATATCCTGTACCTGTGACCTCTATAAATTTATTATCGGTATACACCTTCGTTACGGTCATTTCATTTTGCGTTAATGTACCTGTCTTATCTGAGCAAATAACTGATGTACTTCCAAGAGTTTCAACAGCTAATAACTTCTTTACTATGGCATTTTTTTCAACCATCCTATTCATACCAATTGCAAGAACTATTGTAACAATAGCGGGAAGACCTTCAGGAATTGCTGCAACAGCTAAGCTTATAGCTGTCATAAACATCTCAAGTGCACCTCGACCCTGAAGCATTCCAATTCCAAATACTAGGATACATACGATAATTGTTAAAGTACCTAGTAATTTACCTAATTGATTTAAATTCTTTTGTAGTGGGGTTGTTTCATCTTCATATGTCTGAATCATTGTGGCTATCTTGCCTATTTCAGTATAGTGACCTGTACCAACAACTACGGCCTTGCCTCTTCCGTAATTGACTATAGTACTCATGTAAGCCATATTGGCTCTATCTCCCAAGGAAACTTCTTTATCAAAGACTATCTTACTATCTTTTTCAACAGGTACCGATTCTCCAGTTAATGATGCCTCCTCAATTTTTAAATTAGAGCTTTCTATCAATCTTAAATCCGCCGGGATAATGTCCCCAGTTTCAATTATTACAATATCTCCTGGGACTAAAGAATTTGCCGGTACAACCTCATGATGGTTATTTCTTATAACCTTTGCATTAGGTGAAGCCATCTTTTTCAAAGCCTCTAAAGATTTTTCCGCTCTTCCCTCTTGATATATACCTAAAAAGGCATTAACCACAACTATTGATAAGATTACAATAGCATCTTTTGATTCTCCTACCATAATAGATATAATTGCCGCACCTATTAGAATTAAAATTAGAAAGTCTGAAAATTGGGCAATGATTTTTGACAATAAACTCTTTCTTTCTTCTTCCTTTAATTCGTTAGGGCCATACTTAGATAACCTAGACTCTACTTCCTCTGGATTCAAACCGGCATTTATGTCAGTATTAAGTTCGGAGGTCAGGTCATTCTGACTTCTCTGATACCACTCCATAAGATCCCTTCTTTCTTTCATGATAATAATATTATACCTAAATTAAAAGAGAATAACCTTTAATTGCTAATAGAGGTATTAAAAAAGACTTTTGTTTATGATATATATATCATAAACAAAAGTCTTGCTTCCACTAGGGCCGTTAGCCGGGATTATCCGTATTGACGACTAACACTTTATAGCTACTCCCTTTTGATAATTATATTATAATTTATATAAACACAAAAGGCAATACTTAACATAATAGTATGTGCAATAATATTTGACTTTATCCACATATTATTAGATAATTTAATAAAGAAATATAAAATTGGAGAGATTTAAATGAGTAATAAAATATTAGTTATTGATGATGAAAGAGCTATTGCAGATATAATTAAATTTAATCTTGAAAAAGAAGGGCATACTGTAGAAACAGCAGCAGATGGTGAAGAAGGAGTAGAAATGGTTTTTAAATATAAACCTGATTTAATATTATTAGATATTATGATGCCTAAAAAGGATGGATTTCAGGTATTAAAGGAAATTAGAGCAAAGCTGCAAACACCTGTAATCATGTTAACAGCGAAGGAAGAAGAGGTTGACAAGGTATTGGGACTAGAGCTTGGTGCAGATGACTATGTTGTTAAACCATTTAGTATGAGAGAGTTGGTTGCTAGAGTTAAGGCAAATTTAAGAAGAGCAGATTTTGGTAATACTAATGGAAATTCCTCTGGTGAAATAATTAAACTTAATGGTCTAGAAATAGATTTAGTTAAATATGAGGTCAAAAAGAATGGTACTATAGTAGAGCTTACACTTAGGGAATTTGAGCTTCTAAAATTTTTGGCTACCCGTTCAGAGCAGGTTTTTTCAAGAGAGCAGCTTCTTGAAGAGGTATGGGGCTACGAATACTATGGAGATATAAGAACGGTTGATGTAACTGTTAGAAGATTAAGGGAGAAAATTGAGGACAATAACGGAGAATTTAAATACATTTTAACAAAAAGAGGAATAGGGTATTACTTCGGGAGGTAGGGTATGTTTTCCAGTATAAAGTGGAAATTTATAATAGTTTATTTTCTATTGGTATTTATTGCAATGGTTATAATTGGGATATTTATCGTAGGAAGATTGGAAGATCAGCAAATTGAAGCAGTTACAAAAAATATGGAGCAGTCAATTGAAATGTTAAGCACATCTTCATCCATAGCTTCTGATGACTGGATTGAAAACAGGGAAGATATCCAAAACACAATAGATGAATGGAGAATAGGAGCAAATGAAACACTTTATGTTATCTACAATACGAATACTCCTACAATTATTGCTTCTTCAGCTAAATCAAGGGAAAGTCTTATAGGACAGAATGCATTATCAAATAAATTTATAGATCCTACAATTGTCTTAAAGGCATTAAGCGGTGAAAAAGGAGAATCCATAGTTGAGGAAATAAATGAAGATATTACTAACAAGCATTTAGCTTATCCAATATATTCAAGTATGGGAAAAATCAATGGTATATTATACATGACATCTGATTTAGAGAATGTATATAAGACAATAAATGGTTCAGAGACAATATTGACAAATGCAACATTTTTAGCGCTGATTATAACTATATTTTTAGGATTTTTAATAGCAAGCAGCATAACTGAACCGATCAGAGATGTTACTAAAAAGGCAGAAGAAATGGCAATGGGTGATTTTGACCAATATGTTGAGGTGAAATCTGATGATGAAATTGGGCAGCTTGCAAGTATGTTCAATCATTTAACGACTAAACTTAAGGATACAATTGAAGATATGGACCTTGAGCGAAGCAAGCTGGATACAATTTTTAATTATATGGCTGAAGGAGTTGTAGCAGTTGATATTAATGGTTCAATAATTCATGTTAACCCAATTGCAATGAGCATACTTGGATTGACTGAAGATGTACTAACCAAGGAATGCGTATTGGATTTAAAAAACCTTAACTTAAACAATATAAACTATGAAAGAATTGAAACCCTTAAAGGTACAGAAATTACTTCTATAGATTCCCAGGTATTTAAGATTAAGTATGCACCATTTAATGATGAAAAAAATAAAGTTGGAGGACTAATAGTTGTGTTTCAAGATATAACACAGGAGCATAAACTAGATAATATGAGAAAGGAATTCGTAGCAAATGTGTCTCATGAACTAAAGACTCCAATTACTACTATTAAAAGCTATGCTGAGACGTTGATGGAGAATGATGTAGATAAAGAGATATCACAAAGATTTTTATCCGTTATAGATAGTGAAAGTGATAGAATGGCAAGACTAGTAAGGGATCTTCTTCAACTTTCCAATATTGATTACAAAAAGACAAATTGGGAAAAGAGTGAGATATCTATAAGTAAGATGCTAAGGGATATAATTCAGAAGTTGGATTTATTAATTAAAGAAAAAGAGCATGAAATAATTTTAAATATTCCCGAAAATCTTCCAAATATTTTAGCTGATAAAGATGGAATAGAGCAGGTAATACTAAATATAATATCAAATGCTATAAAGTACACTGAAAATAATGGAAGAATACAGATAATGGCTAACGCAGATGATAAAGAATTGACACTTAGTGTAAAGGACAATGGAATAGGTATACCTAAAGAGGATCAGGAAAGGATTTTTGAAAGATTTTATAGAGTTGAAAAAGGTAGAAGTAGAGAAATGGGAGGTACCGGATTAGGTTTGTCTATAGCTAAAGAAATAGTTGAAGCACACAATGGTCATATCTATCTTGAGAGTGCCTTTAAAGAGGGTACAGAGATTATTATTCAATTACCACTAGTGTAATTTAATTTTAACTACTCTGTAATGATTTTGTAACAATAATATTATATAATAAAATTGCATTAAATTATGGTGAAAAGGAGGGTGAAATTATGTGGAAAAGAATCATAACATGTATAATGATAATGCTAAGTTTAATGAGCTTTAGTACATTGTCTTATGCTACTGTCGTTGATGCATCTAAATATGAAATTATTAACCCCGAAAAGTCGTCATATTCAACTGAAGAAAAGGTAGTTCTTATTAATGGAAAAGCTCCATCTGGCACTGAAGTCACCATAAATGTATATGGTACTACAGATATTAGTATTAAAAATACAAAGAATGGTAAAGACAAAAATTTTAATTTAGATAAACTACCTACCGAAGATGATTATATATTGATGTCAACCGAAAAAGTAAGTTCAGGAAATATGGGATTATTTCAGAAGCAAATGGATTTAGTTAAAGGAATAAATAAGATAGTTATTAATTTTGGTGTTGAAGGAATTGATAAAGTAGAGATTATAGTCTATGTATATGATAGAAGCGGAATTGTCACAAGAGATGCTATAAAGACTACCATATTGCCACTTTTAAAATAAGTAGAAATTAGGAGATGATATTATGAGAGAGAGAGTAAAGACAATTCTCCTATTTCTACTTGTGTTTTCTAGTATATATATGACACAAAAGCTATGGATGCAATTACCAAATCAATTTTTAGAAGATTTATCAACAAATGAGGCTTTTTCGAAGTCCTATGTGTTATCAGATATGATAACCCCAAATAAATATTTGTTAAACTTCGGTAATACATTTCATACTATTCTTTACTATGAATCACAGAATAGTATATGGGAAAACTCGCGGGCAATTGTAGCTAGTATACTTGGTTCAGAAGATATAACCATTGATGAGATTACAAAAGATCAATATCTTAAATTTCAGGAGGAAAGATCCTTAGTTTTATATTTACCAGAACAGATGAACACATATATATTAGCTAAAATGTGGAATGTTAAGACTCCTAATGATATTGCGGATACTATACCTAATATAAATGAAATCTATATTTATCTGGGTAGCAAGGATCCTTTTTTTGTATTTAGTGATAATACAAATTTTATATTGGTACAAAATAGTTCAATTAATAATACATTATTAAAAAATGATTTAACTCATATTAAAGAATCTGGAAATTATAATATTTATTATTCGATGAGAGAAGGCTATGGAATAGAAAGTGATATTTATATTCCATCTGAAATGAAAACTACAATGCCTGAGGTTTATGTTAGTAATGTATTAGGTAGCTTAGATGAAGATGCTAAAGATAGGATAGCTGAGAGATTTCTGGATAAGAGCATTGATTATATAAGAGAAATTGTAGAGGGCAATGGATCTACTTTTTATGTACTCAATGATAAATCTTTAAAGCTTAATGCAAATGGAACGTTAGAATATTTTCAACCACTGGAAGAAAAAGTTACTGAACGAAATCTATATACAAGCTTATCCACTGTAGCTGAATTTATTACAAAGAAAGAATCAACCATTGAAGGTATGTATTTAGAAAGTATAGATGAAATTGAATCTGATTCAAATGAAGGTTATAGACTAACATTTAAATATAGAATAAGTGGAATACCTGTACTATTAGGAAATAGAGATGTAGACGACTATATAGAAATAGAGGTATTCAACAATCATATAAGGAGCTATAAGCAGCTTACAAGAAGAGAGATGAACCAAGGAATAAATACTTCTTTTGAGCACAGACCATTATTATCCTTTGATGTTCTAGATAAAAATTATGAATTCCTTGTTAAGGAATATCTTATATACAATAATAGTGATGAAGTCAATGAGGAGAATATAAGAAATGAAGTGCTTGGAGCAATAGAAGATATTACTTTATCATATTATGATCCAAATCTTAAGGATAAAAGCGAAAAATTAATTGGAGTTTGGGCAATAAAACTAAATGGCAAAACATATGCGTTTAATGCATATACAGGTAATCTAGTATTTGAGAAATAACTGGTGATTATATATGGATTGGTCTAAGGCAAAAACAATATTAATAGTTGCTTTAATTGTAACAAATGTCCTTTTAGGATATGTGTTATTTGTTGATTCAAGTAGAGTTGATGCAACATTGGATAAAAACTTTATTAAAGAAACTACAAGATTACTTAATGAAAGAGATATTAAGCTATCAACAGATATACCAATAACAAATGAAAATCTTTATGGCTTAACAGTGGAATATGAAACATATGAGAGCCAAACCTTAAATGATAATTTTTTTAATGGTAAAGGCTCCATAAATTTAAAGAGCGAAGGTTTACAGGATATAGAATACGGTGATGAGATAGTTACTCTTGTAAATGATAAATTGATAATTTATGAATCAAAATCTAAAGATGAGTTTTACAATATACAAACAGATGAGCAGGCTATAGAAATAGCAACTAGCTTTTTAAAAGAAAAGGGAATACCTTTATCAGATATGAATCTTATATTTTTAAAAAAGGTAAAGGGTGTTTATAATTTGGAATTTACAAAAATACATGAAGAGCACTATTTAGAATCCACATTTACAAATATTAAGCTAGATAATAAAGGAGTAATAAAGCTGGAAAGAACTTGGTTGGATGTTATTGATACTGGGGAAAAAATTATTGAGGTAAGCTCTGCTCCAAAATCTTTATTAGCATTGCTTAGTATGGAAGAGGTGCGTGGAAAAACCATAAAGGATATTTCATTATGCTATTATTTTAATCCAGAAAAACATGAATATTTAGAAGACCCGAATGAGGCACAGCGAGGTAGAACTATACCGGCTTGGCGAATCCAATTTGAAGATGGATATAAGGTATTTATAGATAATTATTAGAGTTTATGACCTACCCAACAACGAAAGTTAGTTGCAGGTAGGTCAGTTTTATTTTGATAGTGCAACTACGGAAAATGTAGTATTATATTAATATAAGATTAAAATGGGGGAAGTTAAATGACGTTTAAGTTTTGCTCTCTTTCTAGTGGCAGCAGCGGAAATTGTCAGTATATAGAAACGGAAAATACAAAAATTTTAATAGATGCAGGTTTTAGCGGCAAAAGAATAGAGGTGTTGCTTAAATCAGTAGATGTGGTACCTAATGATCTAGATGCCATATTGGTAACTCATGAGCATATAGATCATTCATCGGCTGTAGGCATACTTTCAAGAAGATATGATATACCTATATATGCAAATGCAAGTACTTGGATAGGTATGGACCCTATTATAAAGAAAGTCAAAGAGGAAAACAGCAAAGTATTTAAAACCAATGAAGATTTCAATATTAAGGATATAGGGGTTCGGCCAATTAATATATTTCATGATGCGCTTGAACCTGTTGGGTATATTTTATACTATAAAAACACTAAGATAAGTATAATAACAGATACCGGTTGGGTAAATGATAATATAAAAGATGAGATAAAAAATTCTAGTTTATATTTTTTAGAGTCAAATCATGATTTACAAATGCTTCGTGAGGGAAGCTATCCATGGGAATTAAAAAAGAGAATAATGAGTACACATGGGCATCTTTCTAATAGTGATGCTGGAATGGTATTAGGGGAAATTCTTTCGGGAAACAATGAAATAGTTATATTGGCGCATTTAAGTCAGGACAATAACTTACCAGAGCTTGCCTACAATACTGTAAGGTTAGGTATAATAAGTCAGGGTATAGATGTAGATAATGATATACGACTTGGATTGTCCTATAGAGATAGGGCAACATGCATATATTCGCTATAATTTAAGCAGGAGGGAATAGAATGGATAATTATCAATTTCACAACTATAACAGGCCACCTAAGAAAAGAAAGAGCTTACTTTCATATGTAATAGTTGCTTTGATAGCGGGCATAATTGGAGGTGTAGTTTCAGTATATATTGCACCTACATATTTATATGGTAAGCTGATACCTTTACCTGATATTTATAAAGGTAATGATAGTCCATATGAAATAAATGAAATAACAATAAATCCTGTAGATGAGGTAACTGCCACCGCTGCTGTGGCTAAGAAGGCAGTAAGCTCTGTTGTAGGAATTACAGCTATTCAAATGCAGCGAGAGTTTTTCTGGACAAGACCTGTTGAAGGTGTGGGTTCAGGGGTAATAGTAAATCCAAATGGTTACATATTGACTAATTCACATGTAATTGGAGATGGAGAGGCAAAAAGCATTACAGTTCTATTTGAAAATGGAAATGAAATGGAAGGAAGTATACTATGGTTTGATCCAGCCATAGATTTGGCTATAATAAAGGTTAATGCCAGCAATTTGAATACCGCAGATTTGGGGAATTCGGATTTGCTTGAGGTTGGAGAATTGGCTGTTGCAATAGGAAATCCATTAGGTCTGGATTTTCAAAGATCTGTAACATCTGGTGTAATTTCTGGACTTCATAGATCTATAAAGGTGGATCAATACAATGTTATAGAGGATTTAATCCAAACAGATGCCTCCATTAACCCTGGCAATAGTGGAGGGCCTTTGTTAAATGCCGTGGGAGAAGTCATCGGTATAAATACTGCAAAGATACAGACAGGTGAAGGTCTGGGCTTTGCAATTCCAATAAATATAGTAAGACCTATAGTAGAAGAGGTCATTGAAAAGGGTAAATTCAGTAACGTATATATTGGATTTACTGGAAGTGAAGTAGAAGTCTATGAGAGACAATTTGGGGTAGATCTTGGTGCAACAAATGGTGTAGTAATAGTAGAGGTCATACCGGATTCACCTGCTTCACAAGCCGGATTAAAGCCTCAGGATGTTATTTCTAAAATAGATAATGAACCAATTGAAAGCATGACCAGCTTAAGAAAGATATTATATAAATATAGAATTGGAGATAGTGCTACATTAACTATTCAAAGAAATGGAAAGACCTCAAATGTGACAATTAAGTTTTTTGAATTTAAATAGGAGGGACTATGAGAATATTAATAACTAATGACGACGGAATATTAGCTGATGGGATTTATGCATTAGCAAGAGAATTAGAAAAATACTATGAGGTTATCATAATAGCTCCAGAAACCCAGAAAAGTGCTCAAAGTCATGCCATTACACTTCATAAACCATTAATAATCAAGGAGATAAAGCTTGAGGGAATAAACTCTAGAGCCTATAGCATCTCAGGTACTCCTGCAGATTGTGTCAGAGCAGGTATGGAAGCAATTATTGAAAATAAAGTTGACATGGTAGTTTCCGGTATAAACTTAGGGTATAATTCAGGAATGGATATAATTTATTCAGGTACCGTATCAGCTGCGGTAGAGGCCAGTATATATAATATACCTTCATTAGCTGTCTCTGCGGAATGGGTAAATGGGACCGCTAACTATGATATAGCAGCTAAGCTTACTAGAAAAGTTCTTAAGTATGTTGAAAAAAGAGTGTTGGATTCTAATATGGTGTTGAATCTAAATGTTCCTTTTGAATTAAGTGATATAGATAAAGAATTAAAGGTATGTACAATTGGTGGAGCAATTTTAGATTATTATTTCATGGAGGACAAAGGAAACGGTGAACGTACATTAACCTTGAAGGGTAGAAAGGAGACTAAGCTGGAAGAAGGGACAGATAGGTTTTATCTTTCAAGAGGCTTTGCAACTATTACTCCTCTTAGATACGATTTAACAAATTTTGATCTATTAGATTCTGTTAAGGAATGGTTTGTTATGGGTAAAAATGAGTAAATTATAAAATAAAGGAGAATAGAAATGGATAGAAGAAAAAATCTTGTAACTATGAAAGGTAATCCAGTTACTTTACTTGGCAGAGAAATAAAGATCGGAGACAAGGCTCCTGAATTTACAGTTTTAAGAAATGATCAAAGTGAATATACATTAAAAGATGCTGGAGATAAGATAAAAATCATAAGTGTAGTTCCATCCTTGGATACAGGAGTATGTGAACTTCAGACAATTAATTTCAATGAGGCTGCTTCAGAATTAGGAGATGTAGTCATATTAACTATTTCTGTAGATTTACCTTTTGCTCAAAAAAGATTCTGTGGAGCACATGGTATAGATAAAGTAATCACATTATCAGATCATAGAGATTTATCATTTGGATTGAATTATGGCTTTGTAATGGAGGAATTAAGACTCTTGGCAAGAGGAGTTGTAGTGCTTGATAGAGACAATGTAGTAAGGTATGTTGAATATGTAAAAGAAATCGGCACACATCCTGATTATGATAGGGTTCTTGAGGAAGTTAAAAAGCTAATATAATAGCAATGATGAAAGAAGTATGGTGGTATTGAATAGGAGATTTATTTGGAAAAAATTGGAAATGCAGTGAATATTTAATAATGAATAATTTAAGCCCGTGATTTCTGCTGGTCATCCTGAACGCCAGTGAAGGATCTCGGGCTTTTGTTTTGTATTATTCTGAGTTTAGTCAAAGTATCTCCTTTTTTATTTTTGCAATTGTGAAATGTGAACTATGAATTGCAAATTGATATCATGCTATAATAAAATATATAATTAAATTTAAGGTAGGTACATAATGAATATTAAAATAATTGCAGTAGGAAAAATAAAGGAGAAATACATACAGGATGGTATCAAAGAATATTCTAAAAGATTATCCAGATACTGTACACTAGATATTGTTGAAATAGATGATGAAAAGGCTCCTGAAAATTTATCTGAGAAAGAAATGAAAATTGTTAAACAAAAAGAAGGGGATAAGATATTATCTAAAATTCCTCAGAATTTTTATGTTATAGCACTTACCATAGAGGGCAAGCAGCTAGCTTCAGAAGAATTGGCAGAAAAGCTACAAAAACTTATGATAGATGGTACAGGTGATATCTGCTTTATTATCGGTGGCTCACTTGGACTTTCCAATGAAGTCATTGAAAGGAGTAATTTTAAATTATCTTTCTCCAAAATGACTTTTCCTCATCAGTTTATGCGAATGATATTATTGGAGCAAGTTTATAGGGCATGGAAGATTATGAAAGGTGAACC
>DAIUFH010000011.1:34929-41859 GCA_036844705.1 Tissierella sp. | reverse complement strand
GACAAGGTATATTAATTACTAAAATGGCAATAATTAATCCCTAAGAGGTGATGATATTGAAAAAGCAATTAATATTGATAGTCTTATTAATTATCGGAATAACTTTGGTAGGATGTCAGGCTACACTTGCATCTGATAACATTAAGGAAAAAACTGTTGATCAGATGGATTCGGACTTGCTTATTCCTATTTATTATCCGTTCCTAGAAAATACTCTTTTAGAATATGAAGGAGAAGGAAATGAATATGCTGAGCAAAAAACTTATTTTGAATTTATTGAAAATAATAGGGCTCAGATAAAGGTTATGAACCCAGGTACAAATCTTATAAGAATTCTTGAGTATAAGGAAGGAGCTTTGACAGAAGTTTATCTTGAAGGCGAATTTTATCATATTGAAAATATGCTCAATACAAAAGCTACAAAGCATGATATTTTATTGAAGGAGCCTTTGGAAGTTGGAAATAGCTGGATAACTCAGGATGGATATCAAAGGGAAATCACTAGCATGGATTCGAAGATAGACACTCCTTATGGGCAATTGGATGCTTTGGAGGTAACTACAAGATTTGATGATGTTAAGTATCAAAAGGATTATTATTCTAAGGGGATAGGATTTGTTGCGCGAATATATGTAGATGGAGACATGAAAGTTAAAACACTCCTTAGTGAGATTGATAATACGACACTAGATCATGAAATGCGTATTTTCTATCCTATGAATGATGGTGAGAGTATTGTTTTTATCAATGATAAAACATCTTTTCCCACAAATGGCAGCATAGATAAAATGCTTGAAGATAAGCTGAAGAATCCACCATCCGATAAACTATCAAGAGTTTTACCAGAGAAGGTATCTATCAAAAAACTGTATTTTGATAGAAGTAACTGGATAGTCAAGGTAGACCTGTCAGATAATTTTCTTGAAGAATTGAATGCAGGCTCCACTTATGAATACAATGTAATCAAAAGTATAGTGAATACTTTGGGAAGATTTTATGATACTGAGAAGGTATCTATATCCATAGATGGCAGACCTTATGAATCAGGCCATATACAGCTTACAGAAGGTGAAACATTCAAAGTTACTGAAGATACAGTGGAATTTAAGCAATAGAAAAGGTCCTCGTTTTGAGGACCTTTTCTATTGCAGCTGCTAATCTTCTTCTTCGTTTTCTCTTTGGTTCTTTTGATTATTGTTGTTTTTGTTCTTTTGATTATTGTTGTTATTGTTTCTGTTCTTTTGATTGTTGTTATTGTTATTGTTGTTTCTGTTATTTTTGTCCATAACCAAATCTATCCTCCTATTAATATTACTACTGCAATAGTTAGTATTTCACAAAAATAGTATTTTAAACATATTTTTTATACTAATGATTCAAGTTCTTTTAAAAATCTAGATTGGGTATGGTATTTTTCACCGATAGTTTTACTAGTTAATAGAGTAAGATGTTTTTTTGCTCTTGTCATACCTACGTAAAATAGTCTTCTCTCTTCTTCAATAGGCTTAAGATTTCCTTTTTCCATTGATTCAATACTGGAAATACTGGGAAACTCGCCATCTACCAAGTCTATTATATATACATTTTCAAATTCTAGACCCTTTGCTGAATGAATAGTTGACAATGCAAGTGAGTGGGCATTATTTTTTGAATTCATACTTAAATATTTAAGTTGCTTCAATCGTCCCAAAAATTCATCTAAGTTATCACAATTTTTTGCTATAAGCTTTGTATAAAAAAGTATAGTCTTTATGGTGTCATATGTATAACCAAATTTAATTGAATTTTCTTTTAGGTATTCGTCGTATTCCATTTCTTTTTCTATATATTCAATTGCATCGACAGGCTTTAATCGACTAATTTTTCTAAAATCCAATTTTAGTTCTCTTAAATTTCTCTTGTAAAATTCACTCAATCCGGGGTATTCAATTATTCTGTCAAAAACAGAAATTCTGTAGTCTAGGGTTTTTGCAAAGGAAATATGTTTTTTTGATATATATCCTTTAAGCTTGTAATATAGATTTTCATAAATATCCATATTTGAAGTATCGTTAGCCAAAAACATAAAATTGATTATATCTTTCAACATCCAGTGATTAAAAAATCTTAATTTAGTATCCCTCATATAAAAGGATATATTATTTCTTTCTAAAATTTCAATGAGTCCTACTGATGACAAATTATTTCTATATAATACACAGCATTCGGATAGATTTTTGTTTTTCAATTCCTTTAACAATATCTTATACTGATCATTTGTATCCTTAACTTTGACAATATTTATAGGTTCAAGAAATTCGTTGTCTGTATATATTTCTTTATGATATCTTTCTAAATTTGCCTTGATAAATTTATTACAAATTGAAACAATATTTTTTGTTGAACGATAATTTTTTTCCATGAAATATAGTTTACCGTGTATGTATTCTTTGTTGAAATTTAGCAATCCTTCAGGAAATGCCCCTCTAAACCCGTAAATAGATTGATCATCATCTGCAACTATGAAAAGATTGTTTTTTGGACTTGCTAATAATTTAATGATTTTCAATTGTACTTTAGAGGTATCTTGTCCCTCATCAATTTGAAAAAAGTCATATTTATTTCTATATTTTTCTAGAAGATATCTGTTATTGTGAAGTATTTCCAAGGAAATAGTAAGCATATCATCAAAATCAATAAATCTGTTTTTTCTTTTATATTCCTCATATATCTTGAAAATATCCAAAAAATTATCAATTTCTACCTTGTTATTTTTCTTAAACTCTTCAGGAGTTAACATCATATTTTTTATATAACCTATATAATTAATAAGAGAATCTAGTTTTTCTTCAGTAATATAATCATTATTTAGGTCATAATATATTTTTTTTAGAAGATTATATTTATTCAAAGAATTTTTTTCATCTTCAATCAATTTATAAGATACTTTATTTATAAATGAATATTCTCTAATTAAACTGAAACAAAAGGCATGAATAGTAGAAAATTTTACAGTATTTGCTTGAATATCCGGAAAAGTTTTTTCAAATCTATTTTTCATATCCAATGAGGACGCCTTGCTAAATGTTATTGATAATATTCTTTCGGGATTAATATCATGCTTAGATATCAATTTATATGTTCTATGAATTAGTACTGTGGTTTTTCCTGCCCCCGGAACTGCCAGTACAAGAGCAGGACCTAGTACGTGATTAATCGCTTTTTCTTGTTCTATACTTAATTCCACTTCATTACCTCCAAATGATAACTAAGTATATTTTAACATAAATTCAATTTTATAAGTACTAAATTGCTGTTAATACGTGCAAATTAGGGTAATAATATTGTATAATTGTAATAGCAGAAATAAAGGGTGATTAGATGAAAAACAGATTAAAGAGTTTTGATGACTATTTCATCAATCTGATTAATTCCAGGATAAAAAATAAATATTTGGATGTATTCATGTACAGAGTTACTGATTTAGGCGGCGCTTTTTTTATAACAGTTTTTACTTTTTCTCTGGTGTTATTTGGCACAACGAGAAATAAGATAATTGGTATAGAAGCATTAGTATCCCTTGGAATAAGTCAGATTATTGTTCATAGTCTAAAGAGAATAATGAGCAGAGAAAGACCCTATAAAATCATCGAGCAGCTGAATACCTTTGGAATAGATTTATCTGATTATTCGTTTCCTTCAGGTCATACTACTGCAAGTTTTTCTTTAGCAGCATCTCTTTCCCTTAATATGCCCCGCTTTACAGTTTACG
Organism: Tissierella sp.; assembly: GCA_036844705.1. Classification (GTDB taxonomy): domain Bacteria; phylum Bacillota; class Clostridia; order Tissierellales; family Tissierellaceae; genus DAIUFH01. The sequence continues at coordinate 38,108 of DAIUFH010000011.1, read as the reverse complement.
TGCTATTACTTGCTTTGATAATTGCAATTTCTAGGGTATATCTAGGAGTTCATTATCCAAGTGATGTAGCAGCTGGTATTATTTTAGGCGTTGGAAGTGCTCTTATGGTACATTTTTATTTACTTAAACTTGTGGAATCTATAGCCGCATTTATAGGCATAAGTAAATAATTAAATAATATTATAATTTTAAATCACGAGGGGGAATTATCAATGATTATGACAAACTTTTTGAAAGATAGGAGATCAGTAAGAGACTTTAGAATTAAGAGTTTAGCTCCTGATGTTCTTGATAAGATTAGAAAGATTTTACTGGAATTAGAGAAGGAAAATAAAAAAGGTGGATTTGAATTTAAACTTTATGAAAATGGTGAGTTTATTCACAATTCACTAGAAGGACTTGCAGGCTATTCAGGGGTAATGATTGAAGCTCCACATTATATTGCTATTGATTTGTTAAATAACGATGACAAGACAGTGATTTATAGTGGATACTATATGGAGAAACTTATCACTAAACTAAATGAGATTGGCTTAGATTCTTGTTGGATTAGTGTATACGATGTTGACAAAAAAAAGAGAAAGGAAATATTTGGTGAATCCACAAAAGAAATCAACTTTATACTGGCTATCGGAGTTCCTAAAAGAAAGAATCCATTCATTCCAATTCCATTTAGTGAAAGAAAAAGTGTAGAAGAAATTGTATATGATAAAGAGTTAGGAAAGCCAATGGATGTTGAACTTCTTGAGACAAGAGGGTTAGGAGATATATTCTTCTATTTGCGATTTGCTCCATCAATAAGAAATCAACAGCCATGGAGATTTATTGTAACTAATGACAAAGTTCATTTGTTGGTTGAATATGAAGACGGTAAAAATCCACCTCTAATAGATGCAGGGATTGTAATGTATTATTTTGAATCACTTGCTTATATGCAAGGTGTTAAGCATGAATGGGCTCTCTTAGATGGATTTGTACATGAGGGAAATAAAAATTATAAATATATTGCTGAATATCAGCTATAAAGAAATATGAGATGTTACTATTCACAGTTAATCACAGCAGATAAAGAAAAATGATAAAAATCCTAAGGGAACATTTGCAGGAGTGACTATAATTCTTAGTGAATGGAAGATAAAAATCCGTTAAGCAGCTTTCATGTCCCTAAAGATAGACCACTAAGGGAATTGAAAGATGTAGGATTTTTGTCTGGAATGAGCTATAGAATTATTCATCTCCGAAACCGTGAGTGTGTATTTTTATCATTTTTCGATTTTACACAATTTAAAGTACTGTGAATAGTAACTATGAGATAGCTAAAATAGAAAAAAAGTGGGGATATCCTCTACTTTTTTTCTATTTTTGTGATAGACTATTTGTAGAGGTGTGTTATGAAAAGTTATAAACGTAACAATTATATGGTATTAGCCGAAAATTTCTATATTAATGAAAATAAAGAGAAAGCCATTGATTTTTTTAAGAAAGCTTTTTTATTTGATGGAGACGAAGAAGAGTCTCTAATTATTTTGTTTAATATAGCCCTAATATACGAGGAATTGGAACGCTTTGATGAAGCGATAGAAACATACAATAAAGTACTTGAAATAGATCCCAATGAATTTGAAGCATATTTCAATAAGGCATTAGTAGAGGAAAAAAGGGGAAACAAAGAGCTTGCAATCACTCTATATAAAAAGTCCTTAGAATTGAATCCTAGATTTGACAAGGCATATTACAATTTAGCGACCATTTACGATGAAGATGGAGATAGCAAGAAGGCTTTAATGTATTTTAAAAAGGTTTTAGTATATAATCCTGATGATTTTATAACATATAATAATATAGGATCAATTTATGAGGAATCTGGGGATTATAATAAAGCCTATAAAATGATTGAAAAAAGTATAGAATTAAACCCAAGTTACTATAAATCTTTGTTCAATATGGGAGTTGTATATAAGCGACTTGGAAATTATAATAAGGCTATAGAATATTACAATAGATCTAAGGAGTGCAACCCCAATTATTATTATATTTATTTAAACCTATCTAGTATATATATAGAAAATGAGGAATATAAAAAGTCAATAGATGTTCTAACTGAGGGTATTGAAAACAATCCGGATGCTCATGATTTATACTATAATAGAGCTTGTTCATACTCGATATTAAATCAAGCTGAATTTGCTATTAAGGATATAAGAAAGGCAATTATATTGAATCCAAGTACTATAAAATGGCTGACTTTAGATAATGATTTTAAAAATTTACATAAAAATGAGGAATTCAAAAAAATAATTAATGAAAAAGTATAATATATAGGAAGGAATGGTTTGAGTAGATGATTATTATAAAGACAGAAGAGGAAATACTTAAGATGAAGAAGGCTGGAGAAATACTTGCCAACGTTCATAAGGAAATAGCAAAGATGATTAAGCCAGGCATAACTACAATGGAAATAGACACATTTGTTGAAAAATATCTGGAGGAAAGGGGAGCATACCCTGAACAAAGAGGATATCAAGGATATCCTTATGCTATATGCGCATCCGTAAATGATGAAATATGCCACGGTTTTCCTAGAAAATCTCCTATTGTGGATGGAGATATAGTGACTATAGATATGGTGGTAAACTATGATGGATGGTTAGCGGATTCTGCTTGGAGTTATGGAGTTGGAAATTTGTCAGAAACCGCAAGTAAACTTCTAGATGTGACTAAAAAGTCATTGTATATAGGTATAGAAAAAGCTGTAATAGGAAACAGAATAGGTGATATATCACATGCGATACAAGAGTATGTAGAATCTCAAGGTTTCTCGGTAGTTAGGGATTTCGTTGGTCATGGTATAGGTAAATCTATGCATGAGGATCCTCAAGTGCCTCACTATGGTAATCCTGGAAGAGGCATAAGACTGACTGAAGGGATGGTAATTACAATTGAGCCTATGGTGAATGTAGGTACATTCAGATTGAAGGTCGATGACAATGAATGGACTGCAAGGACATTAGATGGAAAGCTTTCTGCCCAATATGAGCATACCCTTGCAATTACCAAGGATGGACCGTTAATCATTACGGATCAAGGAAAAGATAGGTAAGAGATAAGAGTTAAGAACTAAGAGTTAAGAACTAAGAGATAAGAGTTAAGAACTAAGAGTTAAGAACTAAGAGTTAAGA
>DAIUFH010000011.1:0-34829 GCA_036844705.1 Tissierella sp. | reverse complement strand
TAAGAGTTAAGAACTAAGAGTTAAGAACTAAGAGTTAAGAGGTAAGAGGATTTTAGTAAAGAATCGTGGGTTAAGAGAGGAGTAATATCGTATGATTAAACAATATACAAAAAAGGAAGAAATATTCAATGGTATAACACATGGTATTGGTGTAGTCTTCGGGATAGTGGCTTTAACCATACTTCTTTTCTTTGCGATTCAAAAGGGAAATGTTCCATCGATAGTAGGCTTTGCTATATATGGTGCTTGTATAATATTGATGTTTCTTTCTTCAACCTTATATCATAGCTTTAGTATTGAAAAGGTTAAGAAGGTATTAAGGGTATTTGACCATTCTTCAATATTCTTGTTTATAGCAGGTACATATACACCTATTATTCTGTTGACTTTGAATGGAACGTTTAGAATAATTATGCTGGTTAGTATATGGTCAATAGCTGTAATTGGTGTAGTATTTAAAATATTTACCTTTGGAAAATTTGACAATTTCAAAACATTATCCTTAATTTTATATATTGGAATGGGATGGCTTGCATTAATTCCATTAAAGGCAATCGTCAATGCTACCTCGATAAATTTCTTCTATTGGATATTAGCGGGAGGATTATTGTATACAGTAGGCACTATATTTTATGGAGTAAAGAAGATTCCATATAATCATGGCATATGGCATTTGTTTGTATTGGCAGCAAGTATTATGCACTTTTTAGGGATAGTATTTTATCTTGCTTAAGGAGGAGGTTAACTATGGATGTATTAGAAACTATAATGACAAGAAGAAGTATTAGAAAGTTTACTGGGGTTCCAATAGATAAGGAAAAAGAAGAGAAAATTCTACGAGCTGGTTTTCAGGCACCATCAGCTCATGATTATCAGCCCTGGGAATATATTGTTATCAGGGATATGACAGTATTGAAAAGTATCAGTTCCTTTCATCCATATGCAAAGATGCTTGAAAATGCAGGCTTTGCAATAATGGTATGTGGAGATGTTAACAAACAAAAAAGTATGGGATTTTTAGTAGCTGATTGCTCTGCATCTATACAAAATATGCTGTTAGCAGCCCATGGAATCGGATTGGGAGCTGTATGGTGCGGCATTTACGGATCAGACAATCTTGTAGACAAAGCAAAAGAGGTACTAAATCTACCTTCTTATATTGTACCAATTGGACTTGTAGTCATAGGCAACAAGGATGCAGAAAAAGAACCAAAGAATAGATATGATGAGAATAAGGTTCACTACAACAAGTGGTAAAAAATAATCTCCAAGTGAGGAGATTATTTTTTATTTACTATTGTGTATTTTATGAAAATCATATAATATTTTATAATATACATAATTTTAGAGAAGGAAAGTGACTATGAATAAGAGCTTAAATTTGACAGAAGGTAAAATTAGAAATACGTTAGTTAGACTTGCACTTCCAATAATGGGGACCTCATTTATCCAGATGGCATACAATCTAACAGATATCATGTGGCTTGGAAGGCTCAGTACTAATGCCGTTGCAGCAGCAGGTGCGGCAGGATTTTTTATGTGGTTTGGTTCGTCTTTAGTTATGATTTCTCAAATAGGTGTTGGAGTAAACGTAGCCCATAGTTTTGGAAAGGGAGATGTTGAGAAGGCCAGTACATATATATCAAATGGATTTCAATTAGATGTTTTTATAGCTATAATTTATTCACTGTTTTTGTTTGTTTTCAGACATCAGTTGATAGGGTTTTTTAATTTGGGAGATCCTGAGGTCATTGAAATGGCTGTTGAATATCTTACGATAATATCTGTAGGTATCATCTTTCATTTTTTGAATCCAATTTTTTCGGTAAGCTTAAACAGTACGGGCAATAGTATAACTCCATTTAAGGTCAATACCTTAGGATTGATGGCTAATATAGTACTTGATCCGTTATTCATATTTGGATTTGGACCTATACCAGCACTTGGAATAAGAGGAGCAGCTTTGGCAACTATACTTGCCCAAGCAATTGTCTCCTTAATGTTTATACTTGTAGGCAAGAGAAGTGAGACGATATATTCACATGTTAAGTTATTAGCAAGACCTAAAAAGGATATCATGAAAAATATAGTTAGACTTGGAATACCACCTTTTTTTCAATCGGGATTGCATGCTGGAATCAGTATGATATTGACGAAGATAGTTGCGGGATTCGGCCCCGTTGCTGTTGCAGTACAGAGTATAGGCTCTCAGATTGAGTCTATTTCTTGGATGTCTTCAGAGGGATTTTCAACAGCTATTTCTGCTTTTGTAGGTCAAAATTATGGTGCGAAGAAATTAGATAGGATAAAGGATGGATATTTTCAGGGGTTGCAAATATTAGCGGGGATTGGAATATTTGCAACATGTCTTCTAATATTCTTTGCTAGACCTATCTTTACTATATTTGTACCAGAAGACCCTGTTGCAATAGCGGAAGGAATAAGGTATCTAAAGATTTTAGGACTTTCTCAGTTTTTCATGACTATAGAAATAGGAACGGCCGGAGCCTTTAATGGTATAGGCAGGACTATTCCACCTACAGTTATTGGGGTATTGTTTAATACATTGAGAATACCATTAGCCATGATTTTGAGTTCTACTTTTTTAGGACTGTTAGGAGTATGGTGGAGTATATCTATGACTTCGATTGCTAAGGGTATAATACTATTTAGCTGGTTTATAATGGTACTAAAAAAATTAAAATTCTAATCAATTGATGTGTAGAATATAATGGAAAGTTTCTAATGAATTTTTAAAATTAAGGAGGAATAAATTTGACTTTAGAACAATTACAATTACCAAAGTCTGGAGAAGAAATAGGGATAATCAAAACAAATTATGGTGATATAAAGGTAAGACTTTTTCCTGAAGTAGCACCTAAGGCAGTGGAAAATTTCAAAACACACGCTAAAGATGGATATTATGACGGGGTGACTTTTCATAGGATTATTAGTGATTTCATGATTCAAGGTGGGGATCCATTAGGGTCAGGAAGAGGTGGCGAAAGTATATGGAAAACACCTTTTAAGGATGAGTTTGATATAAAATATAGAAATATAAGGGGAGCATTATCAATGGCTAATGCAGGTCCAAATACTAACGGTAGCCAGTTCTTTATCGTTCAGAAAACAGAGACTGAAAAGGAAATTATAGATCAGATGAGAAAGGCTGGCGAAGAAAAGGGTTATCCAGAGGATGTAATTGATGCTTATGAGAAACTAGGTGGTACATATTGGCTGGACTACAAACATACTGTATTTGGGCATGTATATGAAGGTATGGAAATAGTTGATAAAATAGCGGCAGTTGAGGTCGATAGTGCAAGTAAGCCATTGAATCCTGTAATTATGGAAAAGATAGAAATCGTAGAATATAAATAAAGTAAAGGTCTTCCACAGGAAGACCTTATTTTTTCCATTTTGTAAATTTATCTTCAATAGAGGCTATTATCTTGTACATAATTGCAGACATAGCTCCTAACACTGCTACATTCATCATTACAAGGTCAAATCTAAATACCTGCATTCCATAAACTATCAGATAACCTAAACCTGCCTTTGAAACCAAGAATTCTCCTACAATTACCCCAACCCATGATAAACCAATATTTACCTTCAGTGTACTTATTAAATCAGGTATAGATGAAGGTATAATTACTTTTCTTAAGATTTGAAACTTTGTGGCACCAAATGTTTCCAAAAGCTTTAATTTGTCTTCATCTACAGAGATATAGCTTGAGAACATATTCATTATTGTAACTACCAATGAAACTGATATTGCCGTAACGATTATTCCCTTATAGCCTGCTCCGAATAAAATTATAAATATTGGAGCAAGAGCAGTTTTAGGGAGACTATTTAAAATTACCATATATGGATCTAATACTCTTGCTAAGAATTCAGACCACCAAAGTATCATAGCAACAGCAACACCTATTACAGTACCTAATATAAACCCTATGATAGTTTCTAATAAGGATATGCCTACATGATAATGAAGTCTACCTCTTACAATATATTCAATAAAGAGATTCCAAATAGCAGATGGGCTGCTGTATAGAAATACATCTATCCATCCAAGCCTTGCTGAAATTTCCCAAAGCAAAATTCCTATTAACAATAAACCAATTTGAGTTAATAAAATGTCTCTGTTTTTCCTTTTAATACTCTTTATATATTTAATATGCTCATTAGAAAATTTAGTCGACATGAATATCTAGCTCCTTCCATATTTTATTGAAATAATGTCTGAATTCAGGAGCTTCCCTTAGTTTAATTGGAGATCTGTTTCCTTCACAGGTCAATTTTATTGTAATTATATCCTTTATAGTCCCTGGCCTTTTGCTCATGATTGCAATTCTATCACATAGACTTATGGCTTCAGCTATATCATGAGTTACAAGGATAGCAGTCTTATTGTGTTCTCTCAAAATAAGACCTATTTCATCTGATATAGCAAGTCGAGTTTGATAGTCCAAAGCCGAAAAAGGTTCGTCTAATAACAATAAATCAGGCTTTATCAGAAGGGTCCTTATCAGAGCTACTCTTTGGCGCATACCACCTGAAAGCTGATATGGGTAAGAGTTAATAAATTCGCCAAGACCATAGTTGATTAATAAGTTTTTAGCCTCTTCTATTGTTTCACTACTAACTTTGCCTTGAATTTCAAGACCTAATATCACATTTTTGAGGATACTCCTCCATTCGAAAAGCTGATCATTTTGAAACATATATCCTATGGTTTTTAGAGGCTTCTCTACAATATTTCCATTTACCTTAACAGTTCCACTTGTGGGTTTCAATAAACCTGAAACTAATGACAACAGAGTGGATTTACCACATCCACTTGGACCTACTATACCAATTATTTCACCATCATATATTTCAAGGTTCAAATCCTTAACAGCTAAGGTTTCATTGTCCATTGTATGATAAACCATATTTATATCTTCTAATCTGACTACAATATTTCTGTTCATATAATCACTCCCGTAATGAATAATTCATAATCCATATTATTCTAATCCATAGGCTTTTGTGAAAATATATGTTAGCTTAAGTACTGAATTGTGAACTGATAAGAGTTAAGAGCTAAGAGCTAAGAACTAAGAGTTAAGAGATAAGAGCTAAGAACTAAGAACTAAGAGCTAAAACCCGAGATCCTTCGAAAGCAGTGATTATACTGCCAGACTCAGGATGACATTTGCGGTGAATTATTGCTTCTCAGTATTATTAGTACTTGAAGTCATTCTGAGCACAAGCGAAGAATCTCGGGTTTAATCTTTTAATTGTGAACTGTGCATTGTGAACTGTGCATTGTGAACTGTGAATTGTGACTGTGAACTGTGAATTGAGTTGATTTTAGAATTGTAAGCCATTAGAGAAAATGTTATAATTAATAAGTTAATATAAGGGGGTATAAATTTGCACCAATACAAAGGAAAACTCATCATACATACTGGATCCATGTTTTCAGGAAAAACATCAAGCTTGGAGAAAGATGTTAAAAGATTCAAAATAGCTGGTTATAAAACTTTGGCATTTAAACCATCTGTTGATATCAGATATACAACTTCTGATATTATTTCCCATGATAAAACTTCTTTGGAAGCAATCCTAGTTGAAGATATAGATGATATAATAGATTATTGTAATGAACTTAAACCCGACGTTGTCGCCATTGATGAAGTACAATTTTTAAAGGGAAAATTAGACGACATATTAAATTGCGTCAAAGATATGTTAGACAATGAAGTAACTGTGATACTAGCAGGACTGGATATAGATTTTACTGGTAAACCTTTTGAAGTACTAAAAGAATTGATGCCCATAGCGGATTATTTATATAAACACCATGCAGTTTGTGTAAAATGTGGAACTGATGCATGGGTTTCCCATAGAAAGACAAAGGATACGGAAAGAGTGGTAATAGGTGCAGCAAAGGAATATGAGCCTTTATGCAGGAAATGTTTTTTGATTGAGAAAAAGAAAGAGGAAGCAATACTCAATAAAAATCAAGTATCATTTGAAGATTTAAAATAAAAAACAGAGGGGTTGTCCAAAAATCCCTCTGTTTTTTATTTGATTATATTACTTTAAAACTCTTCTTCCATAGGAAAAATGACCTGCATAATAATCTGAATTTAAGTTTGAAATCATTACTCCACCAGAACCTACAGAGCTTGAGTGAATAAATTGTCCATTTCCAATATAAATAGCTGCATGACTTGGACCTTTTTTATATGTATTGCTAAATATCAATATGTCTCCAGCTTTTAAGTCCGCCTTGCTAACCTTAGTTCCTACAACAGCCTGATCTACAGTTGACCTAGGCAATGTAATCCCGTGTTGTTTGAATACATATGATGTAAACCCGGAACAGTCAAAACCCTTAGGTGAAGAACCACCATAAGCATATCGGACACCTATATATTTTTTGCCAGTAGCTATTATATTTTTGGCTATATTTCCAACTTCTTCTCCTCTTGTTGGCTTAGGAAGTGCAATGCCTCTTCCTGCTAATACACTGTTTATAGCATCAATAGTTCTCAAACCTGCAACGCCATCAGCTTTTAATCCTTGGCTTTCCTGGAAGGATTTAAGCGCAGATTCTGTTTGAGTACCAAAATAATCAGTACAATCATCAATGACAAGAAATCCTGTAGCTTTTAATGCTTCCTGAAGCTGTTTAACATCTGAACCAGTATTCTCTAATTCAAGGGCACGTTCAAATATTAATTTAGATGATTTGTTTGCAACCTCAGGGGACAATTCCTCTACAACGGTTTCGTTTTTGGACCCTGATGAATTTGTTTTTAATGCCATTAGTGCTTCAAATGTAGTTAAATCGAGAATACCGCTTATTTCAATATTTTGTGAAATCTGAAAGGATCTTAATGATTTTTCAGTGGCATCTCCAAAATATGTAGTAGTTTCTTTTTCAGTAAATAAACCATGTTTTTTTAACTCTTCTTGTAGCAATTTAACATCTGGATGGTCCATACCTTTTTTCAATTCCTGATCACCTAGAACTGCATAGACTGGTGAAGTAGCGAATGTAATCAATCCAGATAAGGCGAGAGCTAATGTGGTGCCTTTAATGACCTTTGCTTTTAACAAAATAAACTCCTCCTTGTAATGGAAAATTTGTACTTGTCCTTTTCAGTATACATAATATCAACTTTAATTACAAGAAGAAGTTGTAACTTTTTTGTAACTATTTTTTGCCATATCTTGTTAGTTTTTATTTTGCTTCAAGATTTCAAATACATCTCTACTAAAAAAACAATAGTAAAATATTTTTGATATTTTACTATTGTTGAGTGCATCTAAAAATTTTCGAATTTTATCTACTTTCAAAGGTCAATCCTTCTCTATAAAGACCTACACTAAGCACTATACCTATGCAGACTAGATTGGTTAGTTGGTATGTACCACCATAGCTCATGAATGGTAGAGGAATACCTGTTATAGGCATAAGCCCTATTGTCATTCCGATATTTTCCCATATATGGAACAGATACATTGCTGCTATGCCTACACACATCAATGAACCAAATAGGTCTTCACTGTTGCGGGCAATTTTTATAAATCTCTGAATCATTATAAGATATAAAAATATCAATCCCATACCACCAATAAAGCCTAATTCCTCCACTAATACAGCAAATATAAAGTCTGTTTGTTTAGCTGGTATATAGTTGTATTGTGTATATGTACCTCCAAAAAGTCCTCTACCTAATATCTTTCCACTACCGATGGCTATTTTACCTTGAATAGCTTGGTAATTTGAATTTAATGCATCTCTCTCAGGGTCAAGAAAGTTTAATATACGATTTTTTTGATACTTGTCCAGCTTTATCCAAATCAGAGGTAAGCTTGCTAATCCCGTTAATAACGCCATACCAATATATTTCCATTTAACCCCTGCAATAAATAACATTGCTGCAATAAAAAATATAAATACCATGGCTGTTCCTGCATCAGGCTGCAATAATATAAGTCCTACAGGTAGGAATGCAAATATAAGCACCCTAATTAATGTAAAGGGCATATTTAGGGTTTCCTGATTGATATCAATATACTTGGCTAATGAAATGATAAGTCCAATCTTAACAAACTCAGAAGGCTGAAATCCAAAAGAATCTGTTATATATAACCAGGATCTTGCTCCCCATTGTTCATCGCCTGTCCCAACTAAAAGAACAGCTAATAAAAGCAAATTACATACTACATAAATTGGAATATACAGTTTTCCTAGGAATTGGTAGTCTAAAAGAATTATTACTAAAACTGCAAGGAACCCAATAATTGTGGCTATAGCCTGTGTTTTTACATATCTGTTTGTATCGTAGCTTAATGTTGCAGATTTTAATACCACTAGACCATAAATACATAATGCAATAATTGTAAAAAATAATATAAAATCAAATTTTTTAAATGATTTTTTTCTTAAGTTAAACATTCTATAATTCCTTTCTTGTCTATCTATAACATTATAGCATATTTGGTATGTAATAGATATTAAAAATAGGTTACGATATGTTATAATTATCAATAAAGGTACTATTCACAGTTAATTACAGCGGATAAAGAAAAATGATAAAAATCCTAAGGAAACATTTGCAGGAGTGACTATAATTCTTAGTGAATGGAAGATAAAAATCCGTTAAGCAGCTTTCATGTCCCTAAAGATAGACCACTAGGGGAATTGAAAGATGTAGGATTTTTGTCTGGAATGAGCTATAGAATTATTCATCTCCGAAACCGTGAGTGTGTATTTTTATCATTTTTCGATTTTACATAATTTAAAGTTACTGTGAATAGTAAACAATAAAGGATGATATTATGGATATTAAAGAATATATAATAGAAAAATCAAAAGAATTAAATATAGATATGGTTGGATTTACAAATTGTGAGCCTTTTACTCATCTTAAGGAATACTTAAATGGGAGATTGGAAAATAATATTACGACGGAGTTTGAAGAAAGGGATATAGATAAAAGAATAGACCCTAGGCTTACAATGCCAAATTGTAAGTCAATAATAGTCATCGCATTATCTTATAATGTAGAATATGATGAGAAACCTGACTTTGAATTTAAGGGGAGTCTTTCTAAATCCTCTTGGGGTATTGATTATCATAAGGTATTGAAAAATAAGCTTGAAGGATTAATAGAAGAGATAAAAGAGGTAGTGGACTTCGAATATAAATATTTTGTGGATACAGGGCCATTAGTAGACAGGGAACTAGCAAAAAATGCTTCTATTGGTTATTACGGCAAGAATTGCAGTATAATAAATGAAGATTATGGTTCATTTATTTTTATTGGATATATTCTTACAAATCTTGAAATGGAAATTGAAAGCAAGGAGATTGAAAGTCAGTGTGGTGATTGTGACTTGTGTATAAGGGCTTGCCCGACCAATGCTCTTGCTAAACCTTATGAACTTAATGCAAAAAGATGCATATCCTATTTGACCCAGACAAAAAATGAAGTTGATTTAGATTTAAAAAAGAAAATGGGTATAGATATATATGGATGCGATACTTGCCAGATGGTATGTCCAAAGAATAAAAATGTTAAAAAATCTATCCACGAGGAATTTGTTCCTAAATTGACAAAAGGTGCTATAGATATTAAAGAGCTGGTTACAATGTCTAATAGGGAATTTAAGAATAAATATGGTACAATGGCTGGCAGTTGGAGAGGTAAAAGGATATTGAAGCGAAATGCAATCAATGCTCTGGAAAATATGAAAAACAAAGAAAGAGTGCATATTATAGATGAACTATTAAAGAATAAATAAAATTTTCACAAACAATTATATACTTTATATAATATATGGTATAATTTGGGTGGAAATAAAAAAAGATCTTAGGAGGCGTTTTGGAATGTCAAATGTACATGAATTAAGTTTTCTTAAAGAAAAGATTCAGGAGTTGAAGGATCAGGGTGTTTATAGAAAGCTGCCAGTTTTAGAATCACCAAGTGATGCTGAGGTGATTCTGAATGGTAAAAGAGTTATCAACCTTTCATCGAACAACTATTTAGGCTTTGCAAACCATCCAAGACTTAAAAAGGCTGCAATTGAAGCAGTTGAAAAATATGGAGCAGGAGCTGGTGCTGTTAGAACAATAATTGGAAATATGGCGATACACGAAGAGCTAGAGGATATCTTAGCTAAGTTTAAAAGAGAAGAGGCAGCTTTTCTTTATCAGTCAGGTTTCAATTGTAATGCCGGTACTATCCAGGCTATAACAGAAGCAGGAGATATAATAATATCTGATGAGTTAAATCATGCATCGATTATAGATGGATCAAGGTTATCAAAGGCAGCAAGAGGCATATACAAACACTCTGATATGGATAGTCTTGAAGCAATACTAAAGGAAAGCAGAGATAAATATAAAAATATCCTTGTTATAACAGATGGGGTATTTAGCATGGATGGTGATATTGCAAAATTACCTGAGATAGTTGAATTAGCTGAGAAATATGAAGCTATGACTTATGTAGATGATGCACATGGTTCAGGTGTATTAGGAGAAAGTGGAAGAGGTACTGTGGATCACTTTGGCCTACACGGAAGGGTAGATTTTTCTATAGGTACTTTGTCTAAGGCTATTGGAGTAGTTGGTGGATATGTGGCTGGTTCTGAAACAATGTATGAATGGTTAAACCATAGGGCAAGACCAGTATTGTTTTCAACTTCATTGCCGCCTGCAGCAGCTGGAGCTATAATTGAGGCATTGAAGATGCTTATGGAATCAACCGAGTATACCGACAGACTATGGGAAAATGCAAGGTATTTTAAAGGAAAACTTGGTAAATTAGGTTTTAATACTGGGCATAGTGAAACACCGATAACTCCTGTCATCATTGGAGATGAAGGGAAAACTATGGAATTTAGTAGAAAATTATTGGATAATGGTGTGTTCGTATCAGGTATTGTATTTCCAACAGTTCCAAAGGGAACAGGAAGAGTTAGATGTATGGTATCAGCTGCTCATTCAAAGGAAAACCTTGATGAAGCAGTAAGGGTATTTGAATTGGTTGGAAAGGAAATGGGAATTTTATAGAAATTCACAAGTAAGTAAGAACTAAGAGTTAAGAACTAAGATTTTAAACCCGAGATCCTTCGTGGGCGGTGATTATACTGCCGTCTCAGGATGACATTTTTAGGTGAACTACTGTTTTTCAGTATTATCACTAACTGAAGTCATTCTGAGCACAAGCGAAGAATCTCGGGTTGTCTTTTAATGTTTTCAATTGTGAACTGTGAACTGTGAACTGTGAATTGATAAGAGTGAACTGTGAATTGTGAATTGATAAAGGTGAATTGTTTTCTATTTGTAACTATTAATTTCTTATGAAATAGTCTAAAATATAATATGGAGTCTTAAAATATTATGAGGTGAGAAATTTGATTATAGGAGCTTGTACGTTGAAATTAACTATATTTGAATCAAATTCGCTTAAGGATAAAAGACATGTAATTAAAGGTATCATTGGAAAGCTGCAATCAAGATTCAATATCTCCATAGCGGAGATAGATTTAAATGATAGCTGGCAGTCTTCTGTTCTTGGATTTGCCTGTGTTACAAATGATACCCACCATGCAAACCAGATAATATCCAATGTTATGAATTTTATAGATGGGGATAGTAGAGTTGAGATTGTAAATTATAATATAGAGATATTGTAGGGGGGATTGGATGACTAAAAAATTAAAAAAGAAAGAAGCTAAAATTGTTATAGATTTATTAACTGAATTATATCCTGACGCTAAGGCTGAACTTAATTTTTCAAATCCTTTTGAACTTTTAATAGCGACTATACTGTCAGCACAATGTACCGATGTGCAGGTCAATAAAACGACAAAAACCTTATTTGAGGAATTCAAAACACCAAAGGACTATATCAAACTAACTGAGGAGGAGCTAGGTAAAAGAATTAAGAGTTGTGGATTTTACAATACAAAAAGTAGAAATATATTAGCAACATGCAATATTTTAGTGGAAAAATATGAAGGTGTGGTTCCAAACAATCTAGAAGAGTTGATGGAGCTCCCAGGAGTGGGTAGAAAAACAGCAAACGTAGTAATAAGCAACGCTTTTGGAACTCCTGCTATTGCAGTGGATACACATGTCTTTAGAGTATCCAACAGAATAGGATTGGCTAACAGTGACAATGTTGTTGATACTGAGAAGGACTTAATGGGTATAATAGAAAAAAGTCTCTGGTCCAAGGCTCATCACTTATTGATATTTCATGGAAGACGGATTTGCAAGGCAAGAAGACCTCTCTGTGAAAAATGTCCATTGACAGAACAATGCATTTACTATAAGAATGGGGGAAGTTAGATGAAAAAAGTATTTTTGATAGTATTACCCTTAATTATAATTGGTGGACTATTAGGAGGGGGATACTATTTATACGAGAATACTATTAACACAAATGTAATTTATAGGGGAATTAGTATAGACAATTATGATGTTGGGGGGATGTCTAAAGAAAAAGCTATTGAATTCCTTAAAGCTCAGAAAGAGATAGATGATAATGAGAAGTCATTTAATTTATTGTATGAAGATAAGAGCTACCACGTAAGTATTAAAGACATTGGCTACAGTTATGGATATGAGCAGATAGTAGAAGAAGCTTATGATTTAGGTAGAGAAGGCAATCTAATTGAAAGATACAAAACAATAAAAGAAATTGAAAAAAATGGGAAGCAGCTTTTTATGGAACCTGAATATGATAGGGATTTGGTTTTAAAATTAGTAGAAGATATTGAAAAAGATTTAAATAAGGATAGCGTGGATGCTGTATTTGATTTTAATAATGGTAAATTTAAGATTTCAGACGAGAGAATTGGTATAAAGACAGATGAAAGTAAACTTATAAATTTATTGATTGATAATATGTATGAAATGGAAGATATCACAATTCCAGTCGAAATTATTGAGCCAAAGGTTACTAAAGCAATGTTGAGCCGTATAAATGGTGTAATTGGTGAATTTTCAACATCCTTTCAAGGTAGTGCAAGTGGAAGGATTAAAAATGTAGAATTATCGTCTAAGGCAATGAGCAATTTATTGATAATGCCAGGACATGAGGTATCATACAATAACACATTAGGTCCAGTGCAAGCTAAATATGGATATATGGAAGCACCGGTAATTGTCAATGGAGAGTTGACCCCAGGAATGGGTGGTGGAGTATGTCAGTCCTCTACTACTTTGTATAATGCATTGCTTTTGGCAGATATGACTATTGTAGAGAGACATCCGCACTCAATAGCTGCTGCATATGTCCCTAAGGGTACTGATGGAGCTGTCGCAAGTGGTTATCTTGATTTAAAATTTAGAAATGATTATGATTTTCCGGTATATACCTACTCAAAGATAGTAGGTAATAGGGTTTATTTCTATATTTATGGAGACACAACTGTAAAGAATTATACAGTAAAAATTGAACCTAAACTTATAGAAACAATACCTTATAAGGAAAAAGAAATTTATGATGCAACTCTTGAGCCAGGTGCTAGAGAAATGACTCAAGAAGGAAGAAATGGTTATAAAGTAAAGACCTATAAATCAATAATCAAGAATGGAAAGGTAATAGACAGAAAACAGATAACATATGATTATTACAGAGAGAAAGATTTCATTTATAAGGTAGGACCTGAGCTTCCTAGTAAAGCAAATACTGGAGAAACAAGCAATCCTGGTAGCAGTGATGAAAAGGCAGTTGATAACCCTACAGATGAATCTATTGAAGTAATCGATTTAGCACAATAATTATTCTTTAGACTTATCCTTGGATAAGTCTTTTTTAGCGTGCAGGAGGTCTGGCATTATATTCATAATAGGAGGGATTAATCTGATGTCAAGGTCTAGAAAAATAGCATTTCTAATATTCGTACTAATTCTTTGTATTATAAATGTAGCGTGCAGCTTAAACGAAAAAAAGGAAAATGATTTAGAGGATGGTCCTGATAATTATTCTATTGACAATAGAGAAGAATTGTATACAGTAGTTGATGACTTTGACAGAGTGATAAAATTGGATGAAGCTCCAAAAAGAATTATTTCATTGGCTCCAAGCAGCACTGAGATAATTTGTGCACTTGGTCTGGCAGATAATATTGTTGGTGTAACAATATTTGATGACTATCCCGAAAAAGTAATTGAAATTGAAAAAGTTGAAGATCTTAGCGGGATAGACTTAGATAGAATTATTGAATTAAATCCTGATTTAGTAATAGACTATGGATCTGGAAATGAAGAAGAGAATTTGAAGCTTGAAGAAGCTGGCATAAAATATGCTGGGTTTAATCCAAAGTTTATAGATGATATACTTGATACAATAGATACAATCGGTAAATTGACTGGCAAAGTAGCGGAAGCTAAGAAATTGATTAATACAATGAATACAAAAAAAGATGAAGTGCTTTCAAGGATAAAGGATATAGAGCCTAAGAGAGTATTTTATGAAGTTTGGCATGAGCCATTGATGACAGCGGGTCCAGGTACACTTATAGATGAATTAATAATATTAGCAGGTGGGGACAATATAGCAAGGGATATTGAAGAAGAATATCCACAGTTCGATTTGGAACAGTTAACTTTAAGAAATCCACAAGTTTATTTAGCTTTAGAAGATATGCCTGAGAAAACAGCTGAATCTATAGCACTAAGGCCTGGATACGAAAATATAGATGCAATTATAAATGGAAATGTTTATCTACTAAATGAAAATATAGTATTAAGACCGGGACCTAGAATAGTTGATGCACTTGAGCTAATTGCAAAGGCTATACATCCAGAAGAGTTTTAGAAAAATATTGATGTTTTTACTCTTGGAGAAACTATATTATTGTGTTATATTATATGATTGGGGGTGTATTGTATGGAGTACAAGCTTATTGCTATGGATATGGATGGAACCTTATTAAATAGCAGCAAAGATGTTTCCGAGAGAACTATTAAAGCCATTGAAAGAGCAAAAAATAAGGGGACACATGTAGTACTGGCAACAGGTAGGGTTTTGAAATCCGCTCAACATTATGCCGATAAATTAAAGCTAAAGAATTATATTATAGCTTCTAATGGTGCAATTGTTATAAACGGAGATAATGAAATAGTCTATAGTCAGCCTTTGGATTTTGACAGGATAAATATGATTCTTAATATTGGGGATAAATACAATATATATAGCCACTTTTATGATGAAGAAGCATTATATACAAATAAATACGTAAATGAGATTGTTGACTATTATCTTGGAAGAGAACCAGATTTTAAAATAAATATATTCGATAATTTAGATGAGATAATCCAAAATAATAATCTAAATGTATATAAGTTTCTATTTTTAGACAATGAGCCTCAGAAGCTTATAAGATTATCTGAAGAGTTAAAAGCTGTAGAGAATATAAATATAACCAAATCATTTAGGAACAACTTGGAGGTTATGGATATAAATGCATCAAAGGGGCAGGCGTTAGAATATTTAGGTAATAAGTTAAATATCCCAAGAGAATCTATCATAGCTGTAGGTGATAATGAAAATGATCTTTCTATGCTCAATTATGCTGGATTAGGCATAGCTATGGGAAATGGAGAAGATATAGTAAGAAAAAGTGCTGATTATGTAACTTTGGATAATGATAACGACGGTGTAGCTAGTGTCATTGAAAAATTTATACTTTAAAAACATGGAGATGAAATATTTTGGCATTAAATATAGTTTTTGTAGAACCAGAAATTCCATTTAATACAGGAGCCATTGCTAGGACATGTGCTTTAACAGAGACCTCATTGCATTTAGTCAGACCACTGGGATTTTCTGTAGATGATAAACATATGAAAAGGGCTGGATTAGACTATTGGCACCTTGTAGATATTCACTATTATGATAGCTTTGAAGAGGTTTTAGAAAAATATCCTGATGGAACATTTTATTATGCAACAACTAAGGCCAATCACAGTTATAGCGATTTTAAATATGAGGACAATACCTTTTTTGTTTTTGGCAAAGAAACAAAGGGCTTACCAGAGAGTCTAATAGAAAAAAATAAGGACAGAGCTATTAGAGTGCCGATGAAAGATATTGGCAGATCTTTAAATCTAGCTAATTCCGCAAATATAATTCTTTATGAAGCCTTAAGACAACTTGGGTTTCCAAACTTAAAATAACTTATTATATTAAGAATATAATAAGATAATATATATGAATTAGTTTTTTTTACAAAAGATAATGAGGAGGTACTTTATGGACATAGCATTGCCAGTTTTGGGAGGTTTGGGGCTATTTCTCTATGGAATGAGTTTAATGGGCTCGGGTCTTCAAAAGGCAGCAGGTGATAGATTAAAAAGATTAATTGAAGTCCTAACTAATAGCAGAGTTATGGGAGTATTGGTTGGAGCCTTGGTTACTATGGTGATTCAAAGTAGTAGTGCTACAACTGTAATGGTAATTGGTTTTGTAAATGCAGGGCTAATGTCATTGACTCAGGCTGTAGGTGTTATAATGGGTGCTAATATTGGTACTACTGTAACTGCGCAGTTGATTGCATTTGATGTAACCGAGTATGCCCCTCTCGCAGTAGCAATAGGTGTTGCTATTTGGTTAGCTGCTAAAAAGAAAAAATCAAAGGATATTGCTGAGGTACTCATAGGCTTCGGTATTCTTTTTATAGGTATGGACATGATGGGTGGAGGACTAGCACCGCTTGCTGAAATACCAGCTTTTTCGAATATTATAGCAAGCTTAAATAATCCGGTTTTAGGTATGCTAGTTGGTTTAGGACTTACGACTTTAGTTCAAAGTAGTAGTGCTTCCATCGGTTTGTTACAGGCACTTGCTGGTCAGGGACTTATAAATATAAATATTGCATTTCCTATACTTTTTGGGGACAACATTGGAACAACAACAACAGCCTTAATTTCAAGTGTAGGTGCAAACAAAACTGCTAAAAGAGCTGCAATTATTCACTTCTTATTTAATCTAATCGGCACTATTCTCTTTATGACAGTATTAAGAATTCCTATACAGGCATTAGTATTAAAGGTATCACCAAATGATATCCAAAGACAGATAGCTAATGCTCATACATTTTTTAACCTAGTAAATGTAATTGTACAATTACCATTTGCTAATCTGCTTGTTAAAGCTGCTGAATTTATTGTACCTGGAAGCGATGCTCACGAAATGGAAGCTTCAAAATATCTTGATAGTAGAATTATAGAAACTCCTTCCATAGCCCTTGGACAGGTAAATAAAGAAGTTATAAGAATGGGTGAAATAGTTCTTGAAAACCTTAATGATTCGGAGCTAGTATTCGTAGATGAAAAATATGATAAAATGGATGGTATTTTTGAAAAAGAGAAAATAATCAATAAAATCGAGCGGGAAATCACCGACTATTTGGTTATGCTTTCTAATGCTCCTTTGACCCATGTGCAGCATTTACATGTCAACAATTTGTTAAATACTATAAACGATATTGAAAGGGTAGGAGACCATATAGAAAATATTACTGAGCTTGCTCAGGAAAAAATAGATAACAATATAAGCTTTAGTAAAATAGCAGCTGATGAGTTGAGAGAGATGTTCAACAAATGTGAAGAAGTATTTGAAAAAGCAATAATTTCATTCAGAGATAAGGATAAAGAGGCTGCAAAATTGGTCAATATTCTGGAAGAAGAAGTTGACAAACTGGAGACTCAAAACAGGGAGAATCATATATATAGACTAAATAATAATTTATGTGTTACTACTGCGGGGATTTTATTCCTTGATTGCATTAGCAACCTTGAGCGAGTTTCTGACCATTCTTTAAACATTTCACAATATGTTTTGAAAGAACTAAAAGAAGAATAGTAAATTTATTATATTGATTAGTGGAAAGTTATTGAAAAGAATTCTTATATGGGATATAATATTATTGAAATGATAGTGAAAATAATAACAAAATAATTAAAAAATATTTTCTGAATGATAAATACGGGAGAGACCGCGTTGCGGCACCGAAGGCGTAATTTGTAGAATGCCATTCTATATTGATACTCTCAGGTAAAAGGACCGTGTTTTGACAGAACTCTGGAAAGAATACTTCACCGAAAGAGCAACCTTGATAGGGAAACTCTAAGGTTAACAACAGAGTAAATAGGCATGCCTATTTACTCTGTTTTTGTTTATTACATAATTTTATATATTGGAGGGTAATCTATTTTATGGTTATTGTTAATGGTTAATCCTGGAATTACCTGGGTAGTATAACAAAAAAGAATAATTATTTTCTACTATTACTACTGATTTAATGTTGGCATAAGCCAATTTAAATATAAATATTTACCATTAGAGGAGGTGAATTTATGCGTCTAGAATTGGGGCAGGTACTAATTAAAGATGTACAATTTGGTGATATGACCAAACTAGAAAATGGTGTTTTATCTGTAAATAAGGAAGAATTGCTTAAAATAATTAGTGAAGATGAGCATCTATCAAAAGTTGAAGTTGATATCGCTAAGCCTGGTGAAAGTGTAAGGATTACACCAGTTAAAGACGTAGTAGAGCCAAGAGTTAAGGTTGAAGGTCCCGGAGGTGTATTTCCTGGGATATTGTCAAAGGTGGATGTAGTAGGTTCAGGAAAAACTAATGTTTTAAAGGGTTGTACTGTAATGACAACCGGAAAGATAGTAGGGTTCCAAGAAGGTATTGTCGATATGACAGGACCTGGGGCTGAATTTTCTCCTTTCTCAAAAACAATCAATGTGGTTCTAAAATGTGAGCCAAAGGAAGGATTGAAGCAGCACGATCATGAAAGAGCATTAAGATTTGCTGGATTTAAAGCAGCAGCATATTTAGCTGAAACTGCAAAATCAGTTAAGCCTGATTCAGTCAAAGTATTTGAAACTGAACCTTTCTTAGCTGGTATTAAGAAATATCCTGATCTTCCAAAGGTAGGATATGTATTGATGCTTCAAACACAAGGGTTACTTCATGA
The DNA here is from genome assembly GCA_036844705.1 of Tissierella sp. GTDB lineage: Bacteria > Bacillota > Clostridia > Tissierellales > Tissierellaceae > DAIUFH01. The sequence goes on along the minus strand of DAIUFH010000011.1, from coordinate 15,809 downwards.
TACTTATGTATATGGAGTAGATGCTAAACAGATAGTTCCTACTATTATATATCCAACAGAAGTTATGGATGGTGCTATAGTCAGTGGAAACTGTGTGTCTGCGTGTGATAAGAATACAACTTATCATCAATTAAATAACCCTGTAATCCATGATTTGTATGAGGCTCATGGAAAAACGTTAAACTTTGTTGGAGTTATCATCACAAACGAAAACGTTTATTTAGCTGATAAGGAAAGATCATCTAACTGGTCGGCTAAACTAGCTGAATATCTTGGATTAGATGGAGTTATCATTTCTCAGGAAGGGTTTGGCAATCCTGATACTGACTTAATTATGAATACTAAGAAAATAGAAGCAAAAGGTATCAAGACTGTTATCATTACAGATGAATACGCAGGTAGAGATGGTGCAAGTCAGTCTCTTGCAGATGCTGATCCATCAGCTGATGCTGTTGTAACAGGTGGTAATGCAAACGAATTAATCAAGCTTCCTAAGATGGATAAGGTTATAGGAACATTGGATTATGTTGATACAATAGCTGGCGGCTTCGGTGGAAGCTTAGGTGAAGATGGAAGTATCACAGTGGAAATTCAGGCTATAACCGGTGCAACTAATGAAATGGGATTTAACAAGATGTCCGCAAAAGGATTTTAGGAGCTAAGAGTTAAGAATTAAAGTGTGAAAAATGGAAATGATAAAATAACTTGAAAGGAAGTGAAACTATGTCAATATTTAATGAGAACCTAAAGGCAATCATTATTGGAGATAGAGACGGAATCCCTGGTCCTGCCATGGAAGAGTGTGTTAAGACTACTCCTGCAGAGATAGTTTTTTCAGCAACTGAATGCTTCGTCTGAACCGCTGCAGGTGCAATGGATTTGGAAAATCAAAGAAGGGTTAAAGAAATGGCTGAGAAATATGGTGCCGAAAATTGTATTGTAATTATTGGAGCATCAGAAGCTGAATCAGCTGCATTGGCAGCAGAGACAGTAACAGCTGGCGACCCAACTTATGCAGGTCCATTAGCAGGAGTTCCGTTGGGACTTAGAGTATATCATGCAGTAGAACCAGAATTTAAAGAATCAGTAGATGCCGATGTATATGATGACCAAGTTGGCATGATGGAAATGGTATTGGATGTTGATGCTATTGTTTCATCAGTAAGTGAATTAAGAAAAGAATATTGTAGTTTTTTAGATTAAAAATCCCAAAACCTAAATTATAGAGAGGGGGGAAATTCATGGGGAAAATTAGAATAGTTCACTATATAAATCAATTCTTTGCAGGAATTGGTGGTGAAGATAAAGCGGATTACAGACCCGAGGTTAGAGAAGGAGTTTTAGGACCGGGGTTAGCTTTAAAGGCTGGATTCAAAAATGAAGCTGAAATAATAGCTACTGTAATCTGCGGAGATAGCTATTTTGGTGAAAACATGGATGAAGCCAAAAAAGAAGTTCTTGATATGATAAAAAGTTACAATCCTGATTTAGTAGTAGCCGGTCCTGCTTTTAATGCTGGTAGATATGGAGTTGCTGCTGGAGCTGTAGCTGAAGCAGTTCAAAATGAATTGGGTATACCAGCGATTACAGGTATGTATGAAGAAAATCCAGGAGCCGACTTATATAAAAAATCAGTATATATAGTAGCTACAAAGAATAGCGCTGCAGGCATGAGAGATGCTGTAGCTAAGATGGTTCCGCTCGCACTTAAGCTTGTTAAGGGTGAAGAAATAGGTTCACCTGACGAGGAAGGGTATCTTGAAAGAGGAATCAGAAAGAATCTTGTAATGGAGAAAAGAGGATCAGCAAGAGCAGTAGATATGCTTGTTAAAAAATTAGCTGGGGAGCCATTTAAGACCGAATTCCCTATGCCAAACTTTGATAGAGTACCTGCTAATCCGGCTGTAAAGGATATAACTAAGGCTAAAATTGCTTTAGTGACATCTGGAGGTATAGTACCTCATGGAAATCCAGATCATATTGAATCATCATCTGCTCAAAGATATGGTAAATATGATATTGAGGGAATTAATGATTTACATGAAGGAGAATTTCAAACTGCCCATGGCGGCTATGATCCTATTTATGCAAATCTTGATTCTGATAGAGTTCTTCCTGTGGATGTTTTAAGAGATTTAGAGAAAGAAGGCAAAATAGGATCGCTTCATAGGTATTATTATTCTACTGTTGGTAATGGTACATCTGTAGCTAATGCTAAGAAATTTGCCGAAGAATTTAGTAAAGAACTAAAATCTGATGGAGTGGATGCAGTTATTCTAACTTCCACCTGAGGCACCTGTACACGTTGCGGTGCAACAATGGTAAAGGAAGTAGAAAGAGCAGGTATTCCAGTAGTTCATATGTGTACAGTTGTTCCAATATCATTAACTGTAGGAGCAAATAGAATAGTTCCTACTATAGCCATTCCTCACCCATTAGGAAATCCAAATTTGGATCCTGATGAGGAAAAAGCATTGAGAAGAAAATTAGTTGAAAAAGCTCTTGAAGCTTTATCAACCGAAGTTACAGAACAAACTGTATTTGAGCTTTAGTAAGTAATAATAGAATTTATACAGAAGGGTGATAATTTATCACCCTTCTGTATAATGACCTAATGATGGAGGTGTAAACAATGAGTTATTCAGTTATTAAAGGTGCAAGCTATATATTGGTTCATGCACCTGATATGGTACTTCACAATGGTACAACCCAGACAACAGAAAAGACATTAAATCCAAATTCAGAGTATCTAAAAGAATTGCCTAAGCATTTACGTAGCTATGAAGACGCTGTGAATTATTTACCAAACCAAGTTTATATAGGAAATCACAAACCAAGTGAACTTAAAAATATAGAATTCCCTTGGTATGACAAACTTGAGAAGAATGCCAAAAGAGTAGGAAAATTTGGCGAGATTATGCCTGAAGATGAATTTATTGGTTTAATGAAGATAGTAGATGTTTTTGATTTAGTCAAACTTGAAAAGGAATTTTCCAATGATGTAAAGTCGAAACTAACTTCACATCCTTTAATTAGAGATGAACTGGTAGCTAAATTAAAGGAAGGAGAAGATATAGAAAGTATAGAAAAGGCAATAAATGAACAACAAGCAGAAGCCATAATGTATAATGACAGAATAGTGGGGTGCGTGAAGAGAGCGCATGATGTGGATGTTAATCTTAGCGCCCATGTTATGTTTGAAAATTTAGTTTCCAAGGCATCAGCTTCTCTGGCAGCTATTCATCTTTTAGATAAAAACAATATAGCACCGGAAGAAATAGATTATGTATTGGAATGCTCTGAGGAAGCTTGCGGAGATATGAATCAAAGAGGAGGAGGGAATTTCGCTAAATCCATAGCAGAAATTGCAAATTTAGTCAATGCTACTGGAGCTGACTTGAGGGGATTCTGTGCAGCACCTACTCATACAATAATAAATGCTGCATCCTTGGTAAAAGCTGGAACATTTAAGAATGTTATGGTAGTAGCAGGCGGGTCAACAGCTAAACTTGGTATGAATGGAAAAGACCATGTCAAAAAGGGAATTCCTGTTCTAGAGGATGTTGTAGGTGGTTTTGCTGTTTTGATATCTCAAAATGATGGCGTAAGTCCTATCTTAAGAAATGACCTAATTGGAAAGCATACTGTAGGAACTGGATCATCCCCACAGGCAGTAATCACTTCTTTAGTTACAGAACCTCTTGACAGAGGAAATTTAAAGATAACTGATATTGATAAATATTCAGTAGAAATGCAAAATCCAGATATAACAAAACCTGCAGGTGCTGGAGATGTTCCAACAGCTAATTACAAGATGATTGCAGCCCTTGGAGTAAAAAGAGGAGAATTGGAAAGAACTCAGTTAAATGATTTTATCGTTGAACATGGTATGGAAGGCTGGGCACCAACCCAAGGGCATATTCCTTCAGGAGTTCCTTATATTGGTTTTGCAAGAGATGAAATAATGTCCGGAGAAATAAACAGAGCTATGATAGTAGGAAAAGGAAGCCTGTTCCTTGGAAGGATGACGAATTTATTTGATGGAGTTTCTATATTAATAGAAAAAAATGAAGGGTTAGTAGAAGAAAGTAAAGGTGTTTCTGAAGTTGAGGTAAGAAATTTAGTAGCTGAAGCCATGAGAGAATTCGCTGCTCATCTATTAAAGGATTAGAGGTGATATTAATGGCAAATGATAATATAAAATCCGTCATTGGAAAGGTATTTAATGATATAGCAAACTCCTTGGAAACTGGTCAATTTGGGGAAAGAGTGCGAGTAGGTATAACTACCTTTGGAAGTGAGTTAGGAATTGATAATGTAGTAAAGGGTGCTGAGTTGGCTGCCGATTTTGATAATTCTATAGAAGTAGTCCTCATAGGTCCTAAAGTAGATTCTCATCTAACACAAATCGTTGTGGAAAAAGAAGAGGATGGCTATAAGAAGATGGAAGAGTTGTTGGATAGTGGAGATATTGGTGCATGTATTACAATGCATTATAGTTTTCCCATTGGAGTGTCGACGGTTGGCAGAGTAATAACCCCTGGCAAAGGAAAAGAAATGTTTATAGCAACTACAACGGGTACTTCCTCACCTCATAGGGTTGAGGCTATGGTTAAGAACGGTGTATATGGCATAATCACAGCAAAGGCCATGGGTATTAAAGATCCTACTGTAGGGATATTAAACGTTGATGGTGCAAGACAGGTAGAGAGAGCTCTAAAAGAACTATCTAACAAGTATCCTATAAACTTCACTGAATCTGTTAGAGCAGATGGGGGAGCAGTTATGAGGGGAAATGATCTTTTAATAGGTACGCCTGATATTATGATTACTGATACCTTAACAGGGAATATTCTTATTAAAGTATTCTCGTCATATACTACAGGTGGCAGCTACGAATCATTAGGATATGGATATGGACCTGGCATCGGAGAAGATTACAATAGAAATATCCTTATTATTTCAAGAGCTTCCGGTGCGCCGGTTATTGCAAATGCAATTAACTATGGTGCAAGGCTTGTGAAAGGTAATTTAAAGGAAATATTAAAGACTGAATTTGAAAAGGTAAATAAAGCAGGCTTTAAAGATTTGCTAAAGAGCTTGACTAAGGAAAAGAAGAATGAAGAGATAACTGAAGAAGCAGTAGCTCCGGAAAAGGAAGTAGTAACAGGAACTATTGAAGGAATAGATATAATGGAATTAGAAGATGCGGTACAGACATTATGGAAAGCAGGTATATATGCAGAGTCTGGTATGGGATGCACTGGTCCTATTGTAATGATTAACGAAGAAAAAGTAAATGCTGCTATCAAGGTACTTGTAGCTGCTGGCTATAATGTTGGAGAAGCAGAAGACTGCTAACAATTTTAGCTAAAGATTGTTGAAATTTTTCCACGAAAGGGTATAATATATTATAAGACATGAGTAAAATGTACAAATAGGGGGTTATAAAATGAAAAAATTTCTGGCAATTACTTTAGCTTTTGTAATTGTTGCAATGAGTTTGGTTGGCTGCAGCAAACCTGCGGAAACTCCAGAACCAACTCCAGGTAATACAGAAAATGAAGGTAATACAGAAAATGAAGGAAACACAGGTGACTCAAACAGTAGTGGATATGAAATAGCATTGATTACTGACAAAGGCAATATTGATGACAAGTCATTTAACCAGGGTTCATGGGAAGGTGTAGTAGCTTTTGCAAAAGCAGAAAACGTATCACACCAATACATCAAACCTGAAGAAGCTTCTGATGCTGGTTATTTAGCTGCTATTGACCTTGCAGTTACAGGTGGGGCGAAAGTAGTTGTTACTCCAGGATTTTTATTTGAGGTTCCAGTTTATGAAGCACAAACAAAATATCCAGATGTAAAGTTTATATTACTAGATGGAGCTCCTCATACAGCAGATTATTCAGCATTTGATATTAAAGACAATGTTGCAAGCATAATGTACTCAGAAGAACAATCTGGATATCTTGCAGGTTATGCTGCTGTAATGGATGGAATGACTAAACTTGGGTTTGTAGGTGGTATGGCAGTGCCTGCAGTACAAGCTTTTGGATATGGATATCTTCAAGGAGCAGAGGGTGCTGCAGAGGAACTTGGACTTGATGATGGTGGAGTTCAGGTAACATATCATTATACAGGAAATTTTGATGAAAATGATACAAATAAGGCTACTGCAAGAACTATGTATCAAGAAGGTACAGAGGTAATATTTGGATGTGGTGGTTCAGTTGGTAAGAGTGTTATGTCAGCAGCTAGTGAAGCTGATGGAAAAGTTATAGGTGTTGACGTTGACCAAAGATATGATAGCGAAAATGTTATTACATCAGCTACAAAAGGTCTTTCAGCATCAGTTGTAAGCGTATTGGAATCAATATATAAAACTGATACTTGGGACACTTATGCAGGCAAAACAACATTCTTTAATGCTGAAAATGATGGTGTTGGTTTACCAACTGCAGTTATTGATGATTCAAGTGCAGATGCATTTGATAGATTTGAAAGCTTTAATAAAGAAAAATATGATGAAATATTTGCAAAGCTTAAAAATGGCGATATGGATATAGTTCGTGAAATAGAAGTAGAAGATGCAAGTGGATATGCAACAGCTGAAGAACTCACAAATTCATTAGGTCTTGTAAAGGTTAAGGTAACAACAAGATAAATTATATTACCTGCCATATTGGTTTAAGCCTTGTGCAAGTAAGATTAAGAAATGGAGGAAGGCTAAATTTCCTCCATTTCTTATTATCAGAAACAAAATTTTGTCGCATATGATTAATAAAATAAAATAAGAAGAGGTTAACGTTAGTGGAAAATTATATTATTGAAATGAACAATATAACTAAAAGATTCCCTGGCATTATTGCTAACGATAATATCACCCTTAAATTAAAGAAGGGAGAAATACATGCACTTTTGGGAGAAAATGGTGCAGGAAAATCAACATTAATGAGTGTTCTATTTGGTCTATATCAAGCTGAGGAAGGCGAGATAAGAAAAAATGGCGAAATAGTTAAGATAAATAACCCTAATGATGCAAATGCCATCGGGATAGGAATGGTTCATCAGCATTTTAAGCTTGTTGAAAATTTTACAGTTCTGGAAAACATCATATTGGGTGTAGAACCAAATACTGCAGGCTTTCTAAAAAAGAAGGATGCAAAAGTAAAGGTAAAAGAGCTCAGTGAAAAATATGGACTAAGAATTGACCCGGATGCATTTATAGAGGATATAACTGTTGGTATGCAGCAGAGAGTTGAGATTTTGAAGATGTTGTATAAAGACAACGAAATTTTAATCTTTGACGAGCCTACTGCTGTATTGACTCCTCAGGAGATAAAAGAACTTTTACAGATAATGAGAGACTTCGCAGAAGAAGGTAAGTCAATCCTGTTTATAACTCATAAACTAAATGAGATTATGGAAGTAGCAGATAGATGTACAGTCCTAAGGAAAGGTAAATATATGGGGACTGTAGATATAAAGGAAACCACAAAGGAAGAACTATCAAAGATGATGGTAGGTCGTGATATCAATTTCAATGTGGAAAAAAAGGATATAAAACCAGGAGATGTTGTACTATCTGTTGGTAATGTAACAGTAGCATCCAAAACTCACAAGAACAATGCTGTAAAAAATGTTTCTTTTGATGTAAAAAGAGGAGAAATCGTTTGTCTTGCAGGGATAGAAGGTAATGGGCAAACTGAATTTATACATGCTTTGACTGGACTTACAAAGATCAGTTCAGGGCATATAAAATTAATGGGTAAGGATATCACCAGGGCTTCTATCAGGGAACGATCAGTTACAGGTATGAGTCATATACCTGAAGATAGACATAAGCATGGATTAGTATTGGATTATAAACTTGAAGAAAATTTGGTTCTTCAAAGATATTGGCAGCCTGAATTTCAAAAAGGTGGATTTATAAAATTTGATGCTGTAAGAGATTATGCTGAAGAACTTATTGATAAATATGATATAAGAAGTGGTCGAGGTCCGCTCACTATAGCCAGAAGTATGTCGGGGGGCAACCAACAAAAAGCTATCATAGCTAGAGAAATCGATAAATCCCATGAGCTTTTAGTAGCAGTACAACCCACAAGAGGATTAGATGTTGGGGCAATCGAGTATATTCACAAACAATTGGTTGAGAGCCGTGATGCAGGTAAGGCAGTATTGCTAGTATCATTGGAGCTTGATGAAGTCATGAATATAAGTGACCGAATACTTGTGATGTATGAGGGAGAGATAGTCGGACAGTTGAATCCAAAGACAACAACAGTTCAGGAGCTTGGACTTTACATGTCTGGAGCAAAACGTGATACCATAAAGGAGATTAACGATGCAGGATAAAAATAGTTCATCATCTAAAAAAGAATCTAAGTTAAAAAATATAGTGAATTATCAGGTAATTAGTTCATTTTCTTCAGCTTTTATGGCCATAATACTAGGATTGATATTTGGATTTATCGTCATGTTTTTTGCAAATTCAGAGAATGCTGTTGCAGGTTTTAAGTTTATATTAACAGGAGGATTTAAACGTATTGGTGATGTTTTCTATTTTGCTACCCCAATACTTTTAACAGGTCTTGCTGTTGGCTTTGCATTTAAAATGGGATTATTCAATATAGGAGCTTCAGGACAATATACAATGGGTATGTTCTTTGCAATTTACGTTGGATTTATGTGGAAATTGCCGGGAAATGCTCATTGGATAGCTGCAGTAATTGCTGGAATGATTGGTGGAATGCTATGGGGATTTATTCCTGGTATTTTCAAAGCTTTATTGAATGTTAACGAAGTTATAACATCCATTATGTTTAACTATATAGGAATGTATCTTGTTGATATGTTTGTTCAAGGAAATTCAATAATGTATGAATCTTCAAAAACAAGAACTAAATATTTACCTGCTACAGTACAGGTACCATCTTTAGGTATTCAAGGTTCAAATGTCAATTTGGGGATAATATTTGCAATAATTATTGGAATAATTTTGTATATAGTTCTTCAAAAAACAACCTTTGGATACGAGCTAAAAGCTACAGGCTACAATAAATATGCAAGTGAATATGCTGGTATGAAAGGAAAAACAAATATTATTATAACAATGGTCATAGCAGGAGGACTTGCAGGTTTGGGTGGTGCATTTGCAATCTTAGCACCAAGTGCAATTGCTGGCAGCAGTATGACCTATGAGCCAATCAATATCATATCACAAGCAGGATTCAATGGAATAGCCGTTGCTTTGTTAGGCAATGCTCATCCGATAGGTACTATTTTCTCTGCTGTATTTATCTCACACATACAGCGTGGTGGTACTTTGGCAAGTCTTGTTGGTTACAAGCCAGAGATAATTGACCTGGTTATAGCAGTAATTATCTATTTCTCAGCATTTGCGGCTATTATGAGCTCGACTCTTGCAAGATTTGTAAAGAGACATATAAGACATCAGGATAATGTATCAGACGTGATTGAACATATTGAGGCTACTAAACCAGTTCAGACTAATGGAGAAGATTCTGATGATAATACAAAGGAGGCAGAATAATGAGTACCATATATTATTTAATTCAAAATATGCTTCCTGTGGCAATTCCATTGCTTCTTGTGGCATTAGGTGGTATGTTTAGTGAGGTTGGCGGTGTAATCAATTTGGCACTTGAGGGAATTATGCTTTTTGGAGCATTTTTCGGAGCACTATTCGTATATTTTTTTCAGGACTCTGGATTAAATCCACAGACAATATTGTTATTGGGAATGCTAGTAGCTGCCTTGGCGGGTTTTGTTTATTCCCTTCTTCTATCCTTTGCAGCTATTACCATGAAGTCAAACCAGACTATTTCGGGTACAGCTTTAAATATGCTTATTCCAGCTGGTGTCCTATTATTTTCAAAGATGTTCTTCAATAGTGATGGCATCACAACAAATATAAACTTTTTTATAAGAAAAATTCCTATATTAGGAGATATACCTATTGTAGGTGAATTATTTTTTCAAAAAACTTATTTAACAGTCATAATGGGTTTTATCATATTAGGAATTTCAATAGTAGTATTTTATAAGACGAGATTTGGTCTGCGTTTGCGAGCTTGTGGTGAGCATCCTCATGCAGCAGATTCCGTAGGTATCAATGTTTATAGGATGAGATATGCAGGTACCAGTATATCGGGCATTCTAGGAGGTATAGGTGGATTCTTTTACTCAGTTGGCGTAATGGATGGTAATGTAAATGGGCATACAGGTGTGGCAGGCTTTGGATTTTTAGCTTTAGCTGTCATGATTTTCGGACAATGGAAGCCGGGAAAAATATTTTTTGCAGCCCTTTTCTTTGCCTTCCTGAGAACATTGGCATATTCAGTGTCGCTGATACCATTCTTAAACAATCTGGGAATTCATCAAACATATTACAAGATGATGCCTTATGTTGCAACCATGGTGGTTCTTGCATTTACCTCAAAGAAATCAAGAGCACCAAAGGCAGAAGGAATACCGTATGATAAATCGTTAAGATAGAGCTCAATTCACAATGCACAATGCACAATTCACAATTGATTTTTGAGCAGTGAAGAGAGATAAGATTAAAGATTAAACCCGAGATCCTTCGTAAGCAGTAATTATTCTGCTAGGCTCAGGATGACGTATGCTTGTGTCATTCTGAGGCGGACAGTATAAACCTCACTGTCGAAGAATCTCGGGTTTTATGTTTGCCATCCCCAGCGCAGTTGATGGATCTTCGCTTTTATTTTTCGGGATAATATATGCATGTGGCATTCTGAAATTGACAGTATGTAAATTGTGAACTGTGAACTGTGAACTGTGAATCGTGAATTGTTATAACAATTGTGAATTGTATTCTTTTCTGTTATAATAGCATTAAAGGAGAGTGAGTGAATTGAAGCTTGGTTACAATCTACAACTAGAACAAACTCAAAAGTTAATTATGACTCCAGAATTAAGACAAGCTATTCAATTGCTCCAATTTAATAGTCTTGAGTTAAATGAATATCTGTCTAAGGAATTAGAGGAAAATCCAATGCTTGAATTGGAGAGTCCTGTAAGAGAAATTGAAGCAATTGAAATAGACAAAAAGGAACCAGACATTGATTGGAAGGAGTATTTTGAGAAATACGACGATATAAGTTATAAGCCACAGGTAGATAAAAATGTTAAAGATTTTAATCTTGAGGCGTTTACTAGCTATACTCCATCATTAAGAGAGCATTTGCTATTTCAACTAGGTTTAGCAAAAACAAAAAAAAGCGAGTACAAAATTGGTGAATATATAATCCAAAATATTGATAATAATGGATATTTAATTGCTTCAATGGATGAGATTGCTAAAATGACAGACTCTACACCAGAAAAGGGAAGCAAGGTTCTCGAAATTATCCAAGGGTTTGAGCCTACAGGAGTTGGTGCTAGAAATTTGAAGGAGTGCCTGTGTTTACAAATAAGAGGAGATGACCCTCCGATTATAAAAGAATTAATAGAAAATTACTTGGAGGATATCGCTTACAATAGGCTTCACAAAATAGCAAAGGAAAACGATTTAGAAATTAACATAGTTCAGGATGCATGTGACTATATTCGCTCACTTGAACCAAAGCCAGGAAGAGCATTTATGGGAAATTCAGATGATACAAAATATATTATTCCTGATGCAACTATTCTACTTATTGATGGAGAATATGTAATCCAGGTTAATGACTATACAGGACCTAGATTAAGTATAAACAATTTTTATAAGAATCTTATAAAAGATGGTAGTGACATTAAGACTTCTGAATTTCTGCAAGAAAAATTTAATAGTGCAATGTGGATAATTAGAAGCATAGAACAAAGAAGACAAACTATATACAAAGTAGTAGAGTCCATTTTAAAATTTCAGATAGAATTCTTTAGAAAAGGCGAGAAGGCTTTAGTTCCACTTACCCTAAAGGAAATTGCAGAAGATATAGATATGCATGAGTCGACTATATCTAGAGCTACGAATGGAAAATACGTGCAGACTCCCAGAGGTCTTTTTGAATTGAAATATTTTTTTTCAGCAGGGTTATCAAGCTTTGGCGGGGAGGTATCTTCGACCTGTGTAAAAGCTACGATAAAGGAATTAATAGATAAAGAGGATAGCAAAAAACCTTTAAGTGATCAGCAAATATCTAAAATGATAGAGCAAAAGGGAACTAAAGTATCAAGAAGAACTATTGCGAAATATAGAGATGAATTAAATATACCAGCATCTACCTTAAGAAGAAGGTATTAAAATTAATTATATCCTTTGTAATAAAGTGGTAATAAAATTATAATTTATGTTAAATAGTGGTTGATTTAACATATTACATAGGATATAATTAACTTGTTGGTATTTTTTTTACTAAATCTGGGACAATTAATAAATATGCGGGACAAGATATGTCCAACTAATGGAGGTGATTATATAAATCAATTAGAGATAATAAAGAGTATAGCACCAGAGATAAGAGATATTGTTGAAAGGCGTTATACAATTCTAAGAACAATTTATTATAATCAGCCAATAGGTAGAAGAGCTTTGGCGACAGAGTTGGATATTGGTGAAAGAATAGCACGAAATGAGGTTAATATTCTTAAGGATCAAGGTCTTATAGAAATTGAAGCTATTGGTATGTATGTTACCGTAGAAGGCAAAAAAATATTAGAAGAATTAAGCGATGTCTACATGGAATTTAAAGGTATTTTACTGTTACAGGAAAAGCTGCAAACGATTCTTGGAATACAAAAGTTGATAATAGTACCAGGGAATTCATCTGATAATGAGTTAGTTTTAAAGGAAATGGGTAAAATTACTTCTAGTATAATAATTAATATGCTCCAGAGTAAGGACATAATTGGAATTACAGGTGGCAGTACTATGGCGGCTGTAGCATCAGAAATGTGTAAATCCGAAAAGCCTCATGATGTGATGGTTATACCTGCTAGGGGCGGTTTGGGCAGTGAATTGGAAACACAAGCCAATTCAATAGCTGCTGTTATAGGGAATAAGCTTGGTGGCAGATATAGATTGCTAAATGTTCCAGATACGCTTGAAAAGGATGCCTTAGAAATCATAGTTAAAAACAATGAAATTAAGGAATCAATAGATTTGATTAAAAACATAAATATATTGATATTTGGAATAGGTAGAGCAGATGCCATGGCCATAAGAAGGAAGCTTCCTAAAGAAAGAATTAATAGTCTTATGGAAGCAGGATCAGTAGCTGAAGCATTTGGTCATTATTTCGATATAGATGGCAATGAAATATGGGAGTACAAAACCATAGGTATGACACTAGATATGTATAAGCAAATAAGAAATTTAATTGGAGTGGCAGGTGGCGCTCAAAAGGCTGAGGCAATTATAGCTATAACTTCTTTACGTAGGGATATAACTATAGTAACAGATGAAAGCGCTGCTAGAAGAATGCTAGAAATAGTATAATATATTTAAATTATTAAGGAGGAATATGTTATGGCAATGAAAGTAGGTTTAAGCGGTTTTGGTAGAATAGGTAGAGATGTTCTTAGAGCATATTTTGAAGAAGGCATTGAGGATTTTGAATTAGCTGCTATAAACGCATCTGGAGATTTAAAGGATCTAGCACATCTATTCAAATATGATTCAACTTATAGAACATTTAAAGGTACTATTGATGTATATGAAAAAGGCTTTGTGATTAACGGTAAGAAAGTTCCTGTAGTTAATTTCAGGGATCCAGCTCAAATTCCATGGAAAGAATTAGGCGTTGAACTTGTAATAGATTCTACTGGAGCATTTAAAGAAAAAAGTGATTTAGAAAAGCATATTCATGCTGGAGCAAAGAAAGTAATAATAACTGCACCTGCTAAAAATGAAGACATCACTATAGTAATGGGGGTTAACGAAAAGCTTTATGATCCTGAAAAACACAATGTAATATCAAATGCATCATGTACAACAAACTGCTTAGCACCTGTTGCAAAAGTTGTTGTAGAAAAGCTAGGTGTTAAGAAAGGTCTTATGACTACAATTCATGCATATACAAATGACCAACAAATACTTGATAAGAGACATAAGGACCTTCGTCGTGCTAGAGCTGGTGCTGAAAATATAATACCTACAACTACTGGTGCAGCAAAGGCTGTGGCTTTAGTATTACCTGAATTAAAGGGTAAATTGAATGGTTTTTCAGTTAGAGTTCCTGTACCAACTGGATCTTTAGTAGACGTAGTATTTGAAGTAGAGAAATCAACTACAGCTGAAGAGGTTAACAAATATTTGAAGGAAGCAAGTGAAGGAGAATTAAAGGGCATTTTGGGATTCTCAGAAGAACCTCTTGTATCAACAGATTATATCCAAGATAAGAGATCTTCTATAGTAGATGGTCTATCAACAATGGTAATTGACAATATGGTTAAGATTGTTTCCTGGTATGACAATGAATGGGGATATTCAAATAGAGTTATAGACCTTGCAAAATATATAGCTAATAAGTAGAACAATAGTCGGGTCAAAAATGATCCGACTTATCATTATTTAAGTAAAGGTGGTTATTGTATGAATAAAAAAACTTTAAAGGATTTTGATTACAAAGGCAAAAAAGTATTAGTTAGATGTGATTTTAATGTACCTATGGATGAAAATCAAAATATAACTGATGATATTAGAATAACCAGCTCACTTCCTACTATAAACTATCTTATAGAGCAAGGTGCAAAGGTAATTCTCATGTCTCACCTTGGAAGACCAAAGGGAGAACCAAATCCTAAATATAGTTTGGAACCAGTTGCTAAAAGGCTAAGTAATTTATTAAAAAAGGAAGTTATATTTGCAGCAGATGATAAAGTGGTTTCAGATAAAGTAAAAGCCGATTTAGAAAATATGAAGGATGGGGATGTAGCCCTATTACAAAATACTAGATATAGAAAAGAAGAAGAAAAGAACGAAGAAAATTTTGCAAAAGATTTAGCTTCGCTTGGTGAGCTTTATGTAAATGATGCTTTTGGTACATCTCATAGAGCGCATGCATCAAATGTTGGTGTTTCAACTTATTTGCCATCTGCAGTAGGGTTTTTAGTTGAGAAGGAAATCTCAATCATGGGTAAAGCTCTTGAATCACCAGAAAGACCTTTTGTAGCTATTTTGGGAGGAGCTAAGGTTTCAGATAAAATAGGAGTTATAGACAATCTAATCAATAAAGTAGATACAATATTGATTTGTGGTGGAATGGCTTATACATTTTTAAAGGCATTTGGATATAATATTGGTCGTTCCTTATTGGAAGAAGACAAAATAGAATTAGCGAAATCCTTAATGGAAAAGGCTGCAAACAAAGGTATAACACTAATGCTACCACAAGATGTAGTAGTAGCTAAGGAATTTAAGAATGACACAGAATTTAGAACTGTAAATATAGATAGTATTCCTGATGATATGGAAGGACTAGATATAGGTGAAAAAACAATAAAACAATTTACAGAGATTATTAAATCGGCAAAGACTATCGTATGGAATGGTCCAGCAGGTGTATTTGAAATAGAAAATTTCAATAAAGGCACCTATGCTATAGCAAAAGCGATGACCGAGTCCAATGCTACAACAATTATCGGCGGTGGAGATTCAGCTGCAGCAGTGGAGAAGGCTGGATTAGCTGATAAGATTACTCACGTATCTACTGGTGGAGGAGCTTCACTAGAATTACTAGAAGGTAAAGTACTGCCAGGTATAGCGGCTATATCTGATAGGTAAGAACTAAGAAGTAAGAACTAAGAAGTAAGAACTAAGAGGTAAGAACTAAGAG
>DAIUFH010000010.1:0-43390 GCA_036844705.1 Tissierella sp. | reverse complement strand
CAGCATGGAGAAATAGACCATAGCGGATCTCTTCCATTATTGATGAAGGAGATACCGGATACGCCTATCTATTGTACATCAAATGGCAAAAAGATTTTAAAGGGTCATTATCACGAGGATTGGAACTTTGTTGAAGTCAAAACTGGGGATACCTTAGATATTGGCGATTCCACATTGACTTTTGTGGAAGCGAAAATGCTGCACTGGCCTGATAGTATGATGACATATATGAGCGGAGACAATATTTTATTTAGCAATGATGCTTTTGGGCAACATTATGCTTCAGAATTAATGTTCAATGATTTAGTTGATCAGGCTGAGCTATTTGCTGAGTGCATTAAATATTATGCTAATATACTTACACCTTTTAGTACATTTGTAACTAAAAAGATTGAAGAGGTACTTAGCTTCAATTTACCATTAAATATGATAGCTACATCACATGGTATTATTTGGAGAGATAATCCAGCACAAATCGTTGAAAAATATATGGAATGGGCTAATGCTTATCAGGAAAATCAAATAACAATAGTATATGATACTATGTGGAATGCAACAAGAAGAATGGCTGAAAAGATAGCTGAAGGTATTAAGTCTGTAGACAAAGATGTTGCTGTGAAATTATACAATGCGGCTAATACTGATAAGAATGATATAATTACCGAAATCTTTAAGTCAAAGGCAATCCTATTTGGTAGCTCCACTGTTAACAAAACTATAATGCATGCAACAAGTGGAATTCTAGAGATGGTAAAGGGGCTAGGCTTTAAAAATAAGAAGGCTGCTGCCTTTGGTTCCTATGGCTGGTCGGGAGAATCAGTAGGTATATTAGAAGAAAAAATAAAAGCCGCAAAGTTGGATGTAGTACAGGATGGATTGAAAATTCTATGGGTGCCTGATGATGAAGGTATGGAAACATGTAAAGACTTTGGAAAAAGCTTTGTAGAAAAATTATAGGATTTGATATACTAGAAGGACTGTCACACTGATTATTCAGTGAGCAGTCCTTTGTTTATGCCAATAACATCCTCATTTCACTTTTTTTCACATATTCAATAAAGTCATTCATACCACTATACATATAACAGTTTTTTGACCATATTATACTGTAAGTAAAATACAAAGGATTTTCTAAGGAAATGGATTTTACTCCAGTCATTGATTCGGCAATTTCCTTAGACATAAATCCAGTTGCAATACATTCTCTGATAAGTTTTTGTGCTGTTGAAAGCTGATCTGTAAAAAGTTCGACATTAGGAGAAATATTTTTTTCCTTAAATAGATTCATTATAACTTTATTTAATACGAAAGAGTCTTTAAACATAACAAGAGGCTCATTTGCAAGATTTTCAATGCCTATGTGATCATAAACTGCTAATGAATGGTTTTCTGAAACACAATAAACTGTCTCCAGTTTTAGCACTGGTAATGATTTAAACTCAGAGGGGATTGTATCTCTATGAGGAACAAAAGCAATGTCACAAATATTATTTCGTATGTTTTCCATTAGCACACTACTGCCTGCTTCGATTATAGATATCTCTGTATTTGGATAAAGTTTAGAGAAATTTGTATATATTTTAGGTAATATAAGATACCCTAGTAATGGAGGTATACCAAGTCTAATTAGATTTCTCTTTTCTCCTAAATCCATCATAATTTGTGTAATACTATCGAACTGCTCCAAGAATTTGTTTATCATTTCTAAAAATCTATTTCCTTCGAATGTTAAACTTAAGCTTCTATTTGCTCTCGTAAATAATCTTATACCGAATTCATTTTCTAATTCTTTTATGGCATTTGATATTGAAGGTTGTGAAATGTTGATGGCCTTTGCTGCTTTTGAAATATTGTTATTGTTATTACAAACAGCCTGAAAATACCTCATTTGCAATATAGTCATTTTCATTCCTCCTTTGGTCAATTTTATATTATCAAAAAAACCTATAGAAATCAATAAATAATATATTTGACAAATAGTTATATGACTTATAACATTAACTTAAATAGCGCGCTAAAAAACATAAGAAGGATGATGATATGATAAAAGACTATGTTGTTAAAAATTCCTCTATTTTAGATGTGACATCAGGTGTATTAAAAAGAGGAAACATCTTTGTAGAAGATGGAATCATTAAAGAGGTATCAAATTCTCCAGACATGCAAGCAGAAAAAATAATCGATGCGGATGGGATGATAGTCACACCTGGGTGGGTTGATGCTCATGTACATATCTATTATGATGACAAATGTATAGGCGTAGACCCACAGACTTATCTTATTCCAAATGGCGTGACATATGCAATTGACCCTGGTACTGCAGGAGCTGAGAACTTCGAAGACTTTTATGATTATGTCCGATTAAATACAGATTTAAAATATAAGTCATATCTAAACATTTCAAAAATTGGAATACCTATTTTAGGATATGAGTTAACTGACATGTCAAACATAGATATTAATTTATTCAAGTCTATCTTTAACAAATACAAATCAGAACTTATGGGGGTAAAGGTAAGAATTACTGACAATATGTGCTCAGACCCATTATCTGCTTTGGAAGTGGTTAGTAAGCTCTCTAGAGAATTGAATACAACATGTTGTGTTCATCCAACAAGATCTAAATTATCAACAGAAACTATTTTAAGCTATATGAAAAAAGGTGATGTCTTTACACATTGTTTTGCATTGTCAAGTTCAGGAATTTTAGATAGTAATGGAAAAGTAAAAGATGCTGTATGGGAAGCAAAAGAACGTGGAGTTATTTTTGATATTGGCCATGGTACAAACAGTTTTTCATTTGAAGTTGCGCAGAGTGCGATTGAACAAGGTTTTAAAATGGATATTATATCATCAGATTTACATGTTGGTAATGTAGATGGTCCTGTTTATGATCTACCAACCACATTATCAAAGATACTTTGTCTTGGTATAGAGATTGACGAAATATTAAGGTTGGTGACAGTTGCGCCTACAAAGCTTCTTAATTTAGAAGATAAAAGTTTAAAAATTGAGATAGGACAACCAGCAGATTTTACTGTTTTTCAGATTGAGAAAGGTAAATATACTTATATAGATTCTGCAAGACAAACAATAACAGGTGATGAAAGAATAATACCTATGTACACATGCGTTGGAAATAAAATATTTACTCCGCGTAAAAAACGTCAAAAGAACCAAATAATTGGTCAGGAAGCTCAAAAAATAACTAAATAACTAATAGGGAGATAATAAATATGAATAGTATGGTAGTAACTTTGATTATCTTTGTGATTTCTATTATATTGTATGCAATTAACATCTGGCCCCTTGGTATTACAGCAATGCTTAGTTTGATGGCTTTAGTATTAACAAAAAGTATTGAACCGGAGATTGTGTTAAGTTCAATAGGAAATGCTAACGTTGTCATTATTGTAGGCATGTTTGTCGTTGCAGCAGGATTAAGGCGAACCACATTAATTAATAGTATTTCTAGCTTTATTAGAAAAATTACTAAAGGAAGTTTTAAATTAGCTTATTCAGGAGTACTTATTCTTGGAGCTATAGTAACAAGTTTGATTACAAGTCCAATGGTTGCATATGCAATATGTTTTCCCATTATGGATGCAGTTTGTGAAGAATATAAAATAAGTCCTTCTAAAGCACAGTTTCCTTTAGCAATAGTATGTATTGCAGGTTGTGCAATTCTTCCTTTTGGGTTTGCTATAAGTCAGGCTGCTGTATTTAACGGATTATTAGAAACATATGGTTTTGCAAGTAATTTCGATGCAATTAAGTTCACTATTGGCCGTTGGCCGATGTTATTCATTGTTCTAGCATGGGCTATTTATATAGCACCTAGGTTTACACCTGATAAACCAATTACGGAAATAAAAACAGCTAATAAAAATAATGATAACAACACTAAAAAGAACATTACTCCTTTTCAAAATGTAATGGGTGGAATTTTATTCTTTGGAACGATTTTAGGACTCGCTTTTAGTACGCAACTTGGTATTCCTTCATGGCAAATAGTTTTGACAGCATGTTTACTTGAAGTAGTATTTGGTGTAATGTCAGGAAAAGAAGCTATAGAAGCAATGGCAATAGATATTGGTCTTATGTTTGTTGGTGCAAATGGTATGGCAAATGCTTTAATTTCAACAGGTGCTGGTGACTTTGTGGGAAACTTGTTATCAAATACACTAGGAGGAGGACAGAATGCTCTACTGATTAGTTCTTTATTTTTCATAATACCTTTTATTCTAACACAATTTATGTTGAATCAAGGAGTTATAAATATTTTTGCTCCAATTGCTTTATTAGTTGCTAAGTCTATGGGAGCAGACCCAACGGGACTACTGATTTTGATTACAGCAGGATCTTTAACAGCGTTTATGTCACCTAGTGCAACACCTGCAATACCAATAACAATGGGTGCAGGCGGGTATGATGTTAAGAGTCTATTTACCATGGGTTGGTCAATTTCTCTCATATTAATACCAGCTTATATTATTTATGTAAATTTAGTATTTCCATTATTTTAATTCTGTACCTCAAAGTTAAGCGATAGTTCTTACTTAATTGATTAACTTGCAAATTCTAATAGGTCTGTAAAGTTTACAGACCTATTAGGCATAAAAATGTAGTCATACTAAGGTAACTTCTGCAAATCTTGTATTTATGCAGGTTATGGGTTTTGAAAGTATCTATTTTAAATATTATAAGAGGTGAATGATATGAAATTTTCCGTAGGATTTGGTGTACAACAACAAGAATTTGAAATACCTGACAAACATTTTATGGATGTATTAGTAGCTAATGAAGTTGAAGTTAGTCTATTAGGTGAAGCAGAGGTAAAAAGATCAATGTCAAATCCCATTGGTACTGAAAGACTAAAAGACATTGTAAAACCAGGAGAAAAAATTGTCATTATAACTAGTGATATAACCAGGCCTGTTCCAAGTTATAAAATAATACCTAGTATTCTGGATGAGCTTTATGAATCAGGAGCTAAAAAAGAGGATATTACAGTTGTATTGGCTTTAGGTAGCCATAGGCCACATACTGATGAAGAAAAGATAAAAATTTTAGGTCAAAGGGTTTACAATGAGGTTAAATGTGTAGATTCTGATTCTAATGATTGTATAAGAATGGGAATTACTAAATCTGGAACCCCAGTTGATATCTTTAGGGTGGTGGCTGAGGCAGATAGAAGGATTTGTGTAGGAAATATTGAATATCATTATTTTGCTGGATATAGTGGTGGAGCAAAAGCTATAATGCCAGGTGTATCAACACCAAGTGCTATTCAGGCAAACCACAGTAAAATGGTGCTTGATGATGCTAAAACTGGAAAATTAGAAGGAAATCCAGTAAGAGAAGATTTAGAGGAAGCAATTAAATATTGTCCAATTGATTATATTGTTAATGTGGTATTAAATGAAAAAAAAGAAATCATATATTCAGTTGCAGGAGATTTTATTGATGCGCACAGAGAGGGTTGTAAGTTCTTAGATAAAATTTATAAAAAAGAGCTTAAGGAAAAAGCTGATATTGTTATAGTATCTCAAGGAGGTGCACCAAAGGATTTAAACTTATATCAAGTCCAAAAGGCTCTTGATAATGCTAAACATGCAGTTAAAGAAGGTGGGATAATTATCCTAGTTGGTTCATGCAAAGAAGGATTTGGAAATAAAGTATTTGAGGAATGGATGACTGAAGCCAATACTCCAGATGACATAATCAATAGAATCAAGAAAAACTTTAAACTCGGGGGACATAAGGCTGCAGCTATTGCACTAGTGTTAAAGAAAGCTAAAATATTTTTGGTATCAGAATTGGATCCTGGTTTAGTAAAGTCGATTTTTATGGAGCCTTATGATACTGTACAGCAAGCATATGATGTAGCAATTAAAGAATTAGGTGATGAAGTAAAGGTGCTCATAATGCCCTATGGCGGCTCTACATTACCTGTTGTAACTGAACAATAAATACCTTTATAATAGAATTGGTTAAAGAATTTACGGTAAGATAAAGTGGAGTTTTACGATTTTAAAACATTATCATTTAGAGTAGTATGGATACATCATCATATGCAATATATTGTATATGGTGTTATTAGATAATTGATAACAATATGTTATACTTGGGTATGAGAATATTGTTATAATATATATAGTACTAGAGTTTTTAACAAAGATAGTCATAATATAATAAAATTTTTACATATTAGGAGGTAATAAAATGGATTATGCAGCATTAAGTTTGGAAATGCATGAGAAAAACAAGGGCAAGATTGAAGTAGTTTCAAAGGTTAAGGTAGAGACAAGGGATGATTTGAGTATTGCCTATACACCAGGTGTAGCAGAGCCTTGTAAAAAAATTCATGAGGACAGAGAAAACGCCTATAAGTATACAGCAAAAGGTAATCTTATCGCAGTAGTCACTGATGGAACTGCAGTACTGGGTCTTGGAGACATTGGACCAGAAGCAGCTATGCCTGTCATGGAAGGAAAGTCTATATTGTTCAAAGAATTTGGTAATGTCAATGCCGTGCCTATATGCCTCAATACCAAGGAAGTTGACGAAATTGTTGAAACGGTAAAGAGGATATCACCTACCTTTGGAGGGATAAATCTAGAGGATATTTCTGCACCAAGATGTTTCGAAATAGAAAAAAGATTAAAAGAAGTGCTTGACATTCCTGTATTTCATGATGACCAGCATGGTACAGCAGTCGTGGTAAGTGCTGGACTAATCAATGCACTTAAAATTGTAAACAAGAAATTTGAAGATATAAGTGTAGTAATAAATGGTGGAGGAGCAGCTGGCGGAGCTATAGTTAAGATGCTTTTAGGTCTTGGGGTTAAAGATGTAATAATGTGTGATAGGAAGGGAATTATTTATAATGGGCGTGAAGGTAATACTGGAGTTAAAGAAGAATTAGCTAAGATAACCAATAAATCGAATAAAAGAGGTTCATTAGCTGATGCGATGAAAGATGCTGATGTATTTATAGGGGTTTCAGCAGGTAATGTTGTTAGTGAGGAAATGGTAAATTCGATGAACAAGGATGCTATAGTATTTGCAATGGCCAATCCTATCCCAGAAATATTTCCTGATGTAGCAAAACAAGCAGGAGCAAAAGTAGTAGGTTCAGGTCGTTCAGATTATGCAAATCAGATAAACAATGTAGTAGCATTTCCTGGTATCTTTAGGGGAGCTTTGGATGCAAGAGCCAGTGATATTAACAGTGAAATGAATATAGCAGCGGCTTACGCAATAGCGAATATGGTAGGTGAAGAACTGAGCGAAGATTTTATAATTCCAAATGCATTAAATAAGAATGTGGCTAAGGCTGTAGCAGAGGCTGTTAAGAAGGCGGCAATTGAAACTGGAGTTGCAAGGATATAATTTTCTAAATTATTTTAAGGTGATAGGATTAAATTCTATCACCTTTTTAAATTCGCATTGAAACAATATGCAACGATATAATCGATATATACAACAATATGCAACATATGATGAGTATCGCGAATAATGTGGTGTAATAATAAAAAAACTCTTTTGTAATAATAGATGATTATGGTAAAAATTAGAGTTCTAATGAAATAATATCGTACAAATATCTCTGGCATTAATCTTGCAATATATAATTCATATAAAAAAGAATATATCTAATATTTCAATACAGGGGGTGAATTGTTTATTTAATCTAGGTATATCAAATAATAAATAAAATTTTGCAAAAGGAGATGAAATTATGGGTGTTGGTATTATTTCATTAATTCTCTACATCTTATCGATTTTATTCATTAATACCGTTTTGAAACGAAAGATGGCTGAATCTATGATGTGGTCTTTTTTGTTACTATTAATTATTTCACAGTTTTCACAAGGACAGGCAATCTCTTATTTTATAGAAGGGATATCATTTGCCTCTAAGCAAGAGGTAGTATTTGCCGCTATGGCATTTACATATATGTCTTATATTATGGGCAAGACTGGAATAATTTCGAGATTAGTTAATATCTTAAATAGTTTACTTGGAAGATTACCTGGTGGTTCTGGATATGTATCTACAATTGCAAGTGCATTATTTGGGATGATATCAGGTTCTGGTTCAGGTAATGCTGCAGCTGTAGGATCTATTACCATACCATGGATGAAGGAAACAGGTTGGTCTGATGAAACTGCTACTACTATAGTTGCAGGTAATGCAGGGTTAGGTATGGTTTTCCCACCTTCCTCATCAATGTTTTTATTGTTGGGTATGCCGACTATAGCAGCTGAGCTTACAAGTGCCCAGCTTTATGTAACATTGATGTCAGGTGCTATAATTGTTTTGATTTATAGATTAATAGTAGTACGTTATTTCGTTAGTAAATATAAGATTAAGGGATTATCAAAGGATGCAATTCCTTCTATAGGAACCGCAATGAGCAACGGCTGGCAATCGTTATTGATATTTTTAGGTGTGGCGATACCTGTATTGTTAACAACAGGTCCTTTAGTAAAGCTCTTAGAGGGTATTGAATCCTACGGTGCTGATGGATTAGATAGCATTTCGCTTATTCTTTGGATACCGGTTCTAATTTCTTTGATAGCCATATTTGAGGGGAGGAAATATCTTCCAAAGACTTTGAAAGGCTGGTATGAAATCAATCAGGAGGCTGTTGGAAAGTTTGGGGAAACAGGAGCTCTTTTATTCTTTGCATTTGCAGCGAGCAGAGTTTTAATAAAATTAGGCTTGGAAGGAGAAATAACTGCTGTTTTTGAACAACTAGGTAATCTATCACCAGTTATAGTTATAGTTGCTATATCCGCTTTGATTACCATGATGGTCGGACCTTTTACAGGAACAGCAGCAACAACAGCTGTAGGTTCTGTAGGGTACTTAGCATTAAGAAGCATTGGTGCAGCACCATCTGTCGCATGTACTGTGTTGTTATTTCTATTTAGTAATGAAGGTTGTATACCACCTAATTCAGCACCGATATATATATCATGTGGTATATCTGGGATAGAAAAACCATCTGTAATATTTAAACAACTAGTATTTTTATATGCAGCTCCAACAATATTAATTGCCATGTTGATTGCAGGCGGGATAATTCCACTTATTCATTAATTAGAGGAGGTAATGAGCAATGAAGGAAAATTTAAGAAAAATAATACTTCCAATATTCACTGTATCACTAATCTTATTTATGGTATTAGGTGCAATAATAGTATTGGTACAACTATTTAGTATAATAACACTTAACGGAGCACTATCTATAAGTGTCTATGAGGGTCTAAAATTGTGGGCGATAAGATTTTCAGCAGTGGCAGGATTTGCAGGATTTGCAATGTCCTATTTGAAAAAAGAAAAATCATCTTAGGTTTGGAAAGACTAGAGTTTTTATTTCTAGTCTTTTATCAATTAAGCTTGTATTTATTCATGCGCCTCCACAAAGTAGATCTATTTATGCCTAAGAGTAAAGCGGCTTTTGATAAGTTACCCTTTGTACTTTTAAGTGCCTTGACAATTTCATCTATTTGCATCTGTTCCTTTATTGAATAATTATCTTTTGACTTGTTCGCATCTTTAGAAGTTGACATATATTCTGGATCAATAATACCTTGTAAAAATTCTTTGGTGATAATTGGTGAAGTTGAAGTTGCCAGTATTCTTTCGGTTATATTCATTAGTTCTCTAACATTACCTGGCCAGGAATAGTTGTTAAGAAGTTCAACTGCTTCTTTATGCAAAACGTATTTATCTTTAAATTTAGATTGGCTAGTGTTTATAAATAATTTTATGAATGTTAAGATATCACCTTTTCTAGCTTTAAGTGGTGGCAATAAAAGATTTAGAACATTTAATCTAAAATAAAGGTCTGCTCTAAATTTATTTTCTTGAACTAAATTTTTCAAATTGTTGTTAGTTGCTGCAATAATTCGCACGTCAACTGGAATTATATCATGACTTCCTAGTCTTACCACATATTTTTCTTGTATGACTCTTAATAAACTAGCTTGATTCTTATAATCCATTTCAGATATTTCGTCTAGAAATATAGTACCTCCGTGGGCTATTTCGAAAACACCAGCTTTTCCCTTTTTGTTTGCACCTGTAAAGGCTCCTTCCACATATCCGAATAACTCACTTTCTAATAAATTATCAAGTAATGCTCCACAGTTAATTGCAACAAATGCATTGCTTTTTCTATTGCTCTCATTATGTATACTTTGTGCAAATAATTCCTTTCCAGTTCCTGTCTCACCACTTATAAGAATATTGGATTCTGTTTTTGCATAGTTTTTTGCCATATAGATTGTATCTTTAATAGCTTTGCTATTGCCGATAATATCATTAAAAGTATATTGTGCAACATGATTTTTGGCATATATCTGATTTCTAATAGCATTTTCCATTTTTTGGACCTTGTTAGTTTCATGAAGTGTAATAATATCACCATAATATTTCTCATCTATTTTGATTGGAAGCTTATTGAATACAATGTTCACATCATTAACCGTAGCTATTCCATTTGATACACTTTCGAATGTATCTATACTACTTGGATTTTGTAGAAAAGGCAAAGAATCCTTAATATTCATACCAGTACTGTCTTCCTCTTTAATTCCAAAAATACCTTCTGCAACTGAATTAATGGATAATATGTTTTGATTTTTATCTAGAGATATAACACCCTCAACGATATTGTCCATTAATTTATTAACAAATCCTTGTCTTGACGCCTCCAATTCAAGTGCTTCTTCAATATTTCTTATTTCCTGAAGGGTACGTTGAACACTTTCTGGTCCCAATAATAGAGTTGTAGATTTATGTTCTAATTTTTCAACTACTCTGCATGTTAATGCTCCTCCTACTATTACTTCTGCACCTTGAAAAAGGGCATCTTTAACGACAGATTCTAATTTGTCAGGAGGTGTTGCTAAGTAATTTAAAATTTTTATATTAAAGGCGTCGCTAAAAACATCAAGTCCAGATACATCTGCAGTCGTTGTTATAATAGCAATAGTTTTACCAAAGAATTTAGCTGCATTAAAAGACCTGATTACATCATATCCTGTAATTGGGATTTCGATTACTTTAGTATGTGGGTACAGCCTTTTGACGACCTTAGCAGAGTTAGCTCTAGCTGCTATTATCTTAATTTTATTAGTCATTTTATCATTTAAAACAGAGCTTAATGAATCTGTATTAGAAAATATAAAATCTACATGGGGGTCTATTTGGGAATATCTATTTCTAGTTTCTTCCGTCATCGAGTTAATGGGGATTAAAAATAAAACATTTTTCATAATAAAAACTCCTTCGTTGCAAGATGTTTAATACTCTGCAACGCTTTACTTAGGATAATATCATAAATCTCATTCCAAGTAAATATGTATACAGCTGTTTATAAGGTTACTATGCAACTAATTGCAACAATTGGTTAAAAATGATGTTTCAATTCATTAAAAAAATATAAACTGCATTGAATTGTAGGTAATTGGCAGGTTGTTTACTTTCAGAAAAGTTGGCATATAAATTGCTTGTTTAAATAATATGCATAGGAGATGAAGGGAGGAATATTGATGAAACTTAAAAAGGTAGCTCGAGTAGGCACTTTGGAATCAAGTGATATTCAAATAGTTGCAAAACCCAATACTGATGAGGGTCTAATAATCAATCTGGAGAGTATTGTTAAGACACAATTTGGGGATGCAATATTGACTACAGTAAAAGATGTTTTATCCGATTTCAAGGTGGAGAATGCAATTATTGAAATAAACGATAGAGGTGCCCTAGATCATGTAATTAGAGCTAGAATGCAGGCAGCACTTTGTAGAGCAGCCGAAATATATGATTACGATTGGGGAAGGGAGTGAAGAGAATGTCAGATGTAAAATTGAGAAGATCATTATTATATGTAAGTGGTGCAAGCCCTGTAAATATGGCTCAGGCGCCTTATTATGATGAGGATTGTATTATTTATGATCTTGAAGATTCAGTTCCACTTGATCAAAAGGATGTTGCAAGGTTTTTAGTTTATAATACAGTTAGATATCATAGACCTAGGGATAAAGAGGTTATTGTACGAGTAAATGCAATAAATACACCATTTGGCAAACAAGATTTAGAAGCTATAGTAAGATCAAAACCTGATGTTATAAGATTTCCGAAGATTGAAACACCTCAAGATGTGTTAGATGCATGTGCATATATAAAAAAAATTGAGGTACAAGCAGGCATAGAGGCAGGTAGTACTAAGATAATAGCGGGTATGGAATCCCATATTGGAGTATTAAATGCCAGAGAAATAGCTACTTCTAGTCCAAGGATTGTAGCGATTTCACTTGGTGGAGAGGATTACACAGCTAGCCTGATGACTGAGAGGTCTAAGGATGGATTAGAATTATTTTATGGTAGGAATACAATATTACTAGCTGCCAGAGCTGCAGGCGTACAAGCTATAGATACCGTGTATGCTGATATCAATGATGAGGAAGGATTAATTGAGGAGACTAAACAAATTAAGAAGCTCGGATTTGACGGTAAATATCTAATACATCCTAGACAGATTGATCCTGTCAATAAGATTTTCACACCGACAAAAAAAGAAATTGAATATGCAATAAAAGTATTTGATATTATAGAAGAAGGTAAAAAACAAAATAAAGGTGCTATTGCTCTAGAAGGAAGTATGATAGACGAGCCTATGGTAAAAAGAGCACGTACACTTATGGCTAGAGCTAAGGCTGCTGGCATCAAAATAGGAGGTGACTACTATGATGATTAATAGTTTAGGAAGAGAAGTTCCAGAAGAAATTAATGGGGGAAAGCTCGTTGCATATTCTGGGCCTTATAGTATTAATCCAAATGCAAATATAAAAGTTATGAAAAAGCAATCTAAAATACTTCCTGGAGAAAGTAAGTTAAAGGTTTCTATAGAAGATGCAATTTTGGCTACTGGTTTAAAAGATGGTATGACAATTTCCTTTCACCATCATTTTAGAGAAGGAGATTACATTGTAGGATTGGTACTAAAAGAAATTCAAAAACTAGGAATTAAGAACTTAACCTTTGCACCTAGTGCAGTTGTAAATATTAAAAATCCATCTATTGTAGACTTCGTGAAGGATGGCACTATATCAAGAATTGAAGCTAGTGGTATAAGAGGTGAATTGGGAAATGCAGTAATAGATGGAATTATGGATCAACCAGTAATTTTACGTACTCATGGAAGTAGACCTAGGGCTATAGAATCTGGAGAATTAAATATAGATGTAGCATTTATTGGGGCATCTGCAAGTGATGACTATGGCAATGCTACTGGTTCTATAGGGAAAAATGCCTGTGGTTCATTGGGCTATGCAATGATTGACGCTAGAAGTGCTGAAAAGGTTGTAGTAATAACAGATACACTAGTACCATATCCTTGTGTACCTGCATCAATTTCACAACATGAAGTAGACTATGTAGTAGTTATTGATCAAATAGGAAATAATGAATTAATAGGGAAAGGTTCTGCTAGAGTAACAAAGAACCCTAGAGATTTAAAAATTGCTAAAGTCACAGCAGATGTAATAGCAAACTCAGGATTCTTTTATGATGGATTTTCATTTCAGACTGGAGCGGGTGCAATCTCTATTGCATGTACAAATTATATAAGGGAAAGAATGATAGAAAATAATATAAAGGCTAGCTTTGCATTAGGAGGTATTCCTGCAGCTATTTCAAGAATGAATCAAGAAGGATTAATAAATGTGGTTTTAGCGGTTCAATCTTTTGATGCAGAAGCAGCTAAGGCATTATCTGAAAGCCGTACTATTGTAGAAACAGATAATGGAGTTTATGCAAATCCACATAATAAGGGATGTGCTTTGAACAAGTTAAATATAGGAGTATTGGCAGCACTAGAAGTAGATACAGATTTTAATGTAAATATTTTAACTGGTTCAAGCGGAGAAATGCTTGGAGGACTAGGAGGGGGTCCTGAT
Organism: Tissierella sp.; assembly: GCA_036844705.1. GTDB lineage: Bacteria > Bacillota > Clostridia > Tissierellales > Tissierellaceae > DAIUFH01. Next base: position 29,413 of record DAIUFH010000010.1, on the reverse strand, counting down.
GTTGCTGCAGGTGCAGATGTATCTATTGTAACAATACCTCTATTTAGAGGAAGAACACCGTCTATTGTCGATAAGGTGTTTACTCTATGTACACCAGGTGAAACAATAGCGGTAGTTGTCACTGAAGCTGGTGTAGCAATAAATCCTAGACATAAAAATTATGAAATATTAAAAGAAAATCTTGAAAAATCAAGTGTTAAGCTAAGAACTATAGAAGAATTGCATCAAATGGCAATTGAAGTTACAGGTGTACCTAAACCAATTGAATGTACTGATAAGGTAGTTGCTATAGTAGAATATAGAGATGGTTCTGTTATAGATGTGATAAGACAAATTAAGAGATAATCATTAAGGCATTGCTATTACAGTGATGCCTTAATTAATATAAAGGGGAATGTTTAGATGGAATATAATAATATTAGTATAAGATGTGGATATCCTTTTGTCGGATATACGTTGAGAAAATTGAAAACTTTCCTTACTAAGATGGAACTGATATATGATGAAGGAATCGAATTTTCTGTTTGCTTATTTAATCAAGACGATGATATAATTGCAACAGGGTCACTAGAAGGTAATGTATTAAAATGTGTAGCTGTTTCAGATAAATATCAAGGAGAAGGGTTAGCTGCTAAAATAGTAACTAGACTAGTTGATGAATGTTATAATAATAATCAGCATCATATTTTCTTATTTACCAAACCTAAAAATCAGGTAATGTTTACTGATTTGGGATTTTATACAATTATATCCACCGAGGATGTTTTGTTTATGGAGAATATAAAAGGTGGGATAGTGAAATTTATAGAGAGCCTTAAGTCTCCATATTATGGAGATGAAATAGGTGCAATAGTTGTAAACTGTAATCCATTTACAAAAGGGCATGAGTATTTAATAAAGGCAGCTAGTAAAGAGTGTGATTTATTGCATGTATTTGTTTTATCTGAAAACAAAAGTGCCTTTCCAACAGATGTAAGAGTTAAACTAGTTAAAATGGGAGTTAGGAATTTAAAAAATGTAATTGTACATGAAACTTCGGATTATTTAATATCATCGGCGACTTTTCCATCGTATTTTATTAAAGATAAAGAAAATGTAGATAACATAAATTGTACTCTTGATTTGAGTATATTCTATGAATATATTGTAAAGAGATTGAATATAAAAAAACGATTTGTAGGTACTGAACCCTTTTGTAAAGTAACAAACGAATATAATAAACAGATGATTGAGTTCCTGAATAAGAAAGGTATAGAAGTAATTGAAATACCTAGATATAAGATAGATAATATAGAAGTTAGTGCTTCTAGAGTTAGAAAATTATTAGAAAAAGGAAATTATAAGGAGATTCAAAAAATAGTACCAAAAACAACTTATGATTTTCTAATATCAGAACAAGGTCAAGAGATTGCATTGAGTATTAAGAACAATTAGTGTTGGAAAATAGTTTATTAAAAGATATTATATTCTATATCATATAAAATAAAATTGGACTTGTAATTTACAATTGTATTAGTAAGCAAAGGAGTAAGTATGAATAACCATGATTTTGGCATGTATATAAGTAGTTTAGCTACGAAGTCAATGATATATGAAGTAGCTGTATCACCCAAGCCTGGGCTTGTAGATAGGTTTAATTCTGGTGCTCACAAGGATATGGATTTCTTTACTTTCATTGACAGCAGTATGATACTTACAAACTATTTTTATAAATGCACTATGGCTGGAATTGAATTTGATGAAGATGATTATGCATTATTGTTGAAAATCATAAGACCATTAGGTATTGATGCGGAAAAGCATATGTTTGAAGCAACTAAAGGAGTTAATACGCATAAGGGGTTGGTATTCTCTCTAGGGATAATCTCAGCTGCTTCAGGAAATTTATATGCTCAGAATGACAGTATAAACATAAAAGCTGAAGAGATATCAGAGCTTGTAAAGAAGATTGCCAAGGGTATAACCTTAGAGTTAGAAAATGCTAAGAGCAAGGAATCACCTACTTATGGAGAAAAATTGTATATTGAATATGGTGTTAAAGGAATACGAGGAGAAGTGGAGGATGGCTTTAATACCGTATTAAAATATTCATTGCCTGGACTTAGAGATTTAATAAATACGGGAAATCATATAAATGATATATTAGTTCAGGTGTTGCTCAATTTAATGGCTTACACCGAGGACAGCAATATTTTGGGTAGACATGATATGAAGACTCTTAAATTTGTAAAAGAAAAAGCAAATACTGCCCTAAGTCATGGTGGATATTTAAAGCCATATGGGAAATTATTTGTTGAGGAAATGGATAAATACTTCATAGATAAAAATATTAGCCCTGGAGGAGCTGCAGATTTACTTGCTATAACCATAATGCTTTATATGATTGAGAATGGGAATAAATTAGCCTGATATTCGGATGCTGAATATCAGGCTTTTCTTAGACTAAGGCTGAAGTTAACTTGCTTTTTAATTCCTCGGCTATTTTATCAATTAATTCCTGTGTATTTACCCATTTTTTATTCTTAGCAGTTGAAATATCAAATAGATCCTTTGTAACTATTCCACTATTTATTGTATTAATAGTTGATTGTTCAACAATATCGGTAAATTGAACTAGGTCATTATTTGAATCCAGTTCTCCCCTTTTTCTTAATGCCCCTGTCCAGGTAAATATGAGTGCTACAGGATTGGTAGAAGTAAGCTCTCCTTTTAAATATTTATAGTAATGGTTTTTTACAGTGCCATGAGCTGCTTCATACTCATATACTCCATCAGGAGAAACTAATACAGAAGTCATCAATGCTAGACTTCCAAAACCAGTAGCCACTAAATCACTCATAACATCTCCGTCATAGTTTTTACAAGCCCAAATGATATCACCATTTGACTTGATTATTTGTGATACAGCATCATCTATCAGAGTGTATTTGAAAGTAATGTTTAATTTATCAAACTCATCTTTGTACTTAGTATCGTATAATCTTTCAAAAATGTCCTTAAAGGCATAATCGTATGCTTTTACAATTGTATCTTTGGTTGAGAAAATTAAATTACATTTTTCGCTTATTGCATATTTAAAACAAGTTTCTGCAAAATTAAGTATGGAGGGAATTAGATTATATTCACCCATGACAATGCCGTCTTCTGTAAAGTTATGAATTGTATAACGTTTTTCATTGTTGTTAGATTCAGTAAATACTAGCTCAGCCTTTGTACCTGCTTCTACATTAAAACTTTTTGATACATAGATATCTCCAAAAGAATGTCTGGCAATTGTTATTGGTTTTTTCCATCCAGGTACAATAGGTATTATAGTATCTATTGTGATAGGTTTTCTAAATACAGTACCATCTAAGATTTTTCTGATTGTAGCATTTGGACTTGGTAATATAGTTTTTAAATCATATTCTGCTTTTCTATCTTTATTAGCGGTTATTGTAGCGCACTTAACCCCTACACCGTATTTCTTAATCGCATGGGCGGCTTCTATTGTTACCTTATCGTTGGTATTGTCTCTGTTTTTTAAATATAAATCGTAATATACAACATTTAATTCTACGTATGGTTCTATTAGTTTTTCTTTGATCCATTTCCACATTACTCTGGTCATTTCATCTCCGTCTAGTTCAACTATTGGGTTTTGCATTTGAATTTTATCCATATCATGTCGCCTCCTATTTTCCAGTTTGTTTTTGAAATGATACTAATATTACAATTTTTTCTTGACAAGTGTTACCGTTTGCAAAATAGATTTTTATAATAAAAAAGTCTTACTAGATTGAATTACTGTTAATATAAATGTATAATTTAGAAAAGGTATAGTCTAATATCTATTTTGTTATAGTGTCCATAGGTTTTATCTATAGGGGGTCGAAAGATATGAATGATAGGGAGTTGTTGTATATTAAAACCATTGCTGAGACTAAAAATATTTCTAAAGCAGCAAAAAAGCTTTTTATTGCCCAGCCTTCATTAAGCCAGGCGCTGCAGAAAATAGAAGATAGTATAGGAACAAAGTTATTCATAAGAAATCGTGATGGAATGGAACTTACATATGCTGGAGAAAGATATTTTTTAGCAGCTACTAAAATTTTAAATATCTATAATGACTTTGAAAATGAAGTAACCTATATAAATGATTTGAAAAAAGGTAGAATAACATTTGGTATAACTAATTTTATGGGTACGTTTCTTTTGCCTATATTACTACCGAGATTTAGAAAGAAGTTCCCTAACATAGAGATATATGCTAGAGAAGAGGATAGTACTACTCTAGAAAAGTCAGTAATAGATGGAAAAATTGATTTTGCCATAATGCATAGTCATCCATTAGTCGAAGATAGATCTATAAAGTATGATTTGATATATAAAGATCCTTTCATTATGGTTACTCCATTAGAACATCCTTTGTCTAAGCATAAGATAGTTGATTCAAAATTACCTTATCCCAAAATAGATTTAAATTTATTTAAAGATGAACCTTTTATTTTGTTAGGCAAAAATAAAAGAATGAGACACGTATCAGATATAATCCTAAATTTTGCTGGGTTTAATCCAAATGTTATATTGACTCTTAAAAATCATGAAACGGCTCGTAGACTAGTTAGTAATGGATTTGGTGTTATGCTGATGCCTTTACAATATGTAAAATTATTTGAGGACAAATATCATTCTAATTATTTTATTATAGATGATTGTAAGTATGCATATTGGAATTCCTGTATCGCTACTAACCCCAATATGTATTTGTCAAAAGCAGCTAAGGTATTCATTGACTTGGTACATGAATACTATAAATCTGGAGAGCCAATTTAATTAAAGTGTCGTATATATCCCATATTCAAAGATAAAATGATTTTAATAATACCTATAGGTTTTGCCTATAGGTATTATTACTTTTTACGTATTGGATGATATTAACAACCTGATATATAATTGTATATAAACATTGTATACAATTTAAGTTTAGGAAACCGTTAACAGGGTGTTTAAAATAATACTCTATAATTTTATTAGGGGCTGATTAAATGAGAGAATTGGAAAAACTTGCGGAATTCATTGTAAATTTCAATTTAGACAATGCTTATGAAAACGTTATAGAGACAACTAAGATTTGCGTCTTAGACTCATTTGCTGCAGCTGTTGGAGCATCTAAAGACGAATTAGTAAGCTCAATCATTAATGAGTATAAGACATATTATCCAAATGAAAATCAGGTAGAAATCTGGGGTCGTTCATTAAAGGTACCCGTTTTACAGGGAATTTTTTTAAATGCATTGATGGGACATAGGTTGGAGCTTGATGATGTACATACGAAATCTAAAACACATATTGGAACTGTTGTGGTACCAACGACTCTATGTCTAGGTGAATATCTTGGCTCTTCAGGAAAGGAAATACTTGAAGCTATAATATGTGGATATGAGACAATGGCAAGAATTGGAATGGGATTTGGAGTTTCTGGTCATAGGAATAAAGGCTGGCATGTAACTTCCACTGCAGGAACATTTGGTTCTGCAGCAGTTGCTTCTAAATTATTGAAGCTAAATTTGAATAAAACTTCAAATGCGTTAGGGATGGCTGGTACACAATCCTTTGGGTTATGGGCATTCTTGGAGGAAAGTGCAAGTTCAAAAATATTACATCCGGCAAGAGCAGCTCAATCAGGGGCTGAAGCTGCTATTCTTGCTAAGTCAGGAATGACAGGACCTGTAAATATATTGGATGCTAAAGATGGCGGATTATTTAAAGCTATGTCAGATGGATACGACTTGTCACTAGTAACTAAAGACCTCGGAAGAGAATTTGAGATTTTAAGAGTAGATAATAAACCTTATCCATGCTGTAGAAGTACGCATTGTACAATTGATTCTGCTTTGTATCTTAAGAACAATTATCCTATAGAAAATAATGAAATTAGTGAAATTATAGTTGAAACATATTTAGTAGGCTATAAGCAATGTGGATTGACAGAAGGCAGCAAAAACCCAGTGACTCCAACTGATGCTAAGTTTTCGACACCTTATACCGTAGCCACTGCTCTTATTTATGGAAATGTAACTTTAGATAATTTTAAAGAAGAAAAAATAAAGGATAAGAGAGTTCAAGATTTACTTAAGAAGGTTACAGTAATACCTAGTGGTGAATTTACTGATAACTATCCTGAACATTGGGGTTGTAGAACCAAGATTCGAATGAATAATGGAGAGGAATATGAAGCTGAAGTTAGGGATGCGTTAGGGAGTACAAACAATCCTGTTTCTAAAAAGGAAATACAAAATAAAGTAGTACCATTGCTTAATGTAGGTTATGAAGAAAGTGTATATGAAATTATAGATAGAATATTAAATATTGAAAAATTCGATAGTATATTATTTAAGTAGTAGATGATGTTAAATGGAAAGGAGTGATTAAGTGAAAGAGATAACAGTACCATATGGAAAAGGTTTTCAAAGTGCTTATTTCCCTGAGAAAATAGACATTGAATTTATTGATCTTCAAGGAAATGATGAAATTTATGAAGAAGAAAAATTACTTATGGATGCCATGGACAACCCTATTGGAAGTCCAAGGCTAGAAGAAATGATAAGCATTGATGATAAGGTTTTAATAGTAGTTAATGATCACACTAGACCAGGTCCAAGTAAATTAATTGTCGGGGAAATAGTAAAAAGATTATCTAAACTTGGCTTAAAAACAAATCAGATAAGATTTATAATAGCCACTGGCAGTCATAGAGCATCTACACAGGAGGAATTAATAAATATTCTTGGAAATGAAGTTGTAAATAATTATGAGGTTATCAATCATCAGTGCAAGGATGACAATAATTTAGTCTATTTAGGTGAATCTCTTTATGATGTACCTATTTATGTCAATAGAGCATTGAGTGAGTGTACATTTTGTATAGTAACTGGACTTATTGCTCCTCATCATTCAGCTGGATACAGTGGAGGTAGAAAAAGTATAGTTCCAGGACTTGCAGGATTTAAGACCTTAAAGATACATCACTCTTTACCAATTAGACCTTATGAACCGGCAATGGGTTTTATATATGGGAATCCGTTTCACGAGGTGGCCTTAGATGTGGCTAAAAGAACTAATACCAAATTTATGGTTAATGCAGTGCAAAATCCTCATAAACAAAATATTGCATTTGTTGCAGGCGACTTAATTGAAGCTCATAGAAAAGGAGTTGATATATGCAAAGAGGTTAGTGAAGTAAGCATTGAAGAAAAAGCAGATGTTGTAATTGTAAGTCCAGGGGGATATCCAAGGGACAGAAACCTTTATCAGGCCCAAAAGGCTTTATCTGTAGCAGAAAAAATAGGTAATCCTGATTGTACCTTTATACTAGTTGCAGAAAGTAGGGATGGATTAGGTGAAGGTGTTCTTAAAGAATGGCTTTCAGAAGCAAACAATCCGCAGGAAGTAATAGAAAGGTTTAAAAGTGAGGGATACGATGTAGGAAGTAATAAGGCTTTTATGTATGCTAGGGCAATGTTGAAAGGAAAAGTAATAGTAGTTTCTGAGTATTTATCAAAGGAAGAGTTAGAAGAGATGATGCTAGATTGGGCTCCAACGCTTCAGTCTGCTGTTGATATGGCATTGAAACGAAAAGAACCAAATAAAGCATTAATCTTGCCAAATGCAGTAAACATAATTCCAAAAATATTAAAGGGAGATGCAAATTATGAGAAATAAATATTTATTAGCATTAATGTCATTAGTTCTTGTTGTATCACTTGTTGGTTGTTCATCACCTAAGCAAGAAACCACAGCAAATAATGGAGAATGGGTTTTTGAAAGACCTATAGAAATAATTATACCTTTTGGACCAGGTAGTGGAACAGATACTACTATAAGGGCTTGGGCTCCTTTAATTGAAAAAGAGATTGGTGTAACAATAAATATTAACAACGTGGAAGGTGCTGGTGGAGTAAAAGGCGCAGAATTCCTTGCAAATCAACCTGCTGATGGATATACCTTTGGAATGTATACTCCTTCTCATGTGATTGCGGCAGTTGATGGAACTGCTAACTTTGATATATTAAATGATGTAGCACACGTTGTAAGATTAGTACAAGATTCAAATATCATATTAGCAGGTAAACATACTCCTTATAACAATTTAGAAGAATTGATAGATTATTGTAAATCTAATCCAGATAAAAAGCCTACATTAGGAATGATGTCAATTAATGGTATCGATGGTGCATCAGCTCAGCAATTATGTGATGCTGCTGGAATTGAATTATCGTTTATTCCATATGCCAGTGGTGCAGAAGCTAATGCAGCTATTATGGGAGGACATACTGATATGGTATTAACAAGTCCATTTGATGGAAATGCATATATAGAATCAGGGGATATGAAGGGCATAGTTCTTTTGGCAGAAGAAAGAGCTTCAAATTTACCGGATGTTCAATGTACAGGTGAACTAGAAATAGATGCTTATATAGGGCCATGGAGAGGTATAGTCGCTATGAAGGGAACTCCTCAAGGAGCTATAGACACATTAGAGGCTGCTGCTATTAAGGTTAATGAAATGCAAGAATGGATTGACTGGAAGGAAACAGTTGGACTTAATGATAGACCTGGTTTTGCTAATCAAGAGGAATTCAAGGAAATTTGGTTTGATTATTATGAAACTATGAAGGAAATGAGAAGTAAATAAAATTTATTTAATCAATGCTATGAGGGAGCTATAAACTCCCTCAAGGCATCATTTTTCTCAATAATAGCTATTTGAAAGGGAGTGAAATAGATGGCTCAAGAACTGGTTTTTAATGGGGCATTGTTATTATTTTTCATTTATTGCTTTTTCTATGTAGGATCAACTGCACCTGACTCTATTCAAGGTGAATTGAGTGGAGCCCAATATCCTCAAATATTAATTGTATTATTAGTTATTTGCATTGGTGTTAATATCTTCAAGATAGTAAAGAACAAGAAAAATGAAGAAAGCTTTAAGATATCATTTAATCTTAGTAAATTTTTTAAAAACAAAATGACTATAGGCAGTATTTTATTAATTGCATATTCATTTATTTTGGATTATATAGGATTTATATTTGGTTCGTTGATATTTTTTATGGCTTATTCAAGATTACTTGGTCAAAAGAAAATTGGCAAGTTGATATTATCCGCTGTAGTTTGTGTTGTTTTGCTATATATAATCTTTGATGGAGTTTTAGATATTATGCTTCCGAGAGGTACTGGTATATTTAGAACTTTTGCATTATTTATTGAATCTTTATTCTAGGAGGTGAGGTTATGGAACTAATTAAGATGGGTATTAGTGTTGTTTTTGTTCCAACTACTTTAATTCTTATATTCTTTGGAACTGTAATCGGTGTAATATTTGGTGCACTTCCAGGAGTAAGTGCATCTATGGCTGTAGTGTTGGGACTTACATTTACATACGGACTTGATCCGGTTACAGCGATAGCATTTTTAGTAGCAGTTTATTGTGCAGCTATAACGGGCGGCGGAATCACTGCTATATTGTTTAAAATACCAGGAACACCATCAAGTGCTCCAACGACATTTGATGGACACCCAATGGCAGCAAGTGGGCAGCCATTAAAGGCATTGAGTATATCCTTAATAGTTTCAGCTATTGGAGGAATTGCAGCTGCGGTTTTGATGCTTTTAATAACACCTCAGCTTTCATCAGCAGCTTTAAAATTTGGTCCATCAGAATTATTTGCGATTTCATTTATGGGTCTTTCTGTATTGACTGCATTGGATGAAGGTAATGTTATTAAAACATTGATATCAGGACTTATGGGTCTTTTTTTGGCAACAGTTGGTATGGATCCAATTCATGGCTTTGCAAGATTTACATGGGGAAGTTCTACATTGTTATCAGGAATTGAAATGATTCCGGTTATGATAGGTATGTTTGCTATAACAGAGGTATTAAAGGAAACAAAAGATAGAAGTAAGATTGAGAATTTGAAAGAAGCAAAGGATAAAAAGGCACATGATGGTATTGTTTCAGTTAAAGAGCTTTGGAATATGAAGGGTACCATAACTCGTTCCGGTCTTTTGGGTACAATAGTAGGGATACTGCCTGGGGCAGGCGCAACCATAGCCGCATTTTTAAGCTATACTACAGAAGTTAAACTATCCAAGCATCCTGAGAGATATGGTCATGGGGAGCCAAGAGGTATTGCAGCATCTGAAACAGCAAATAATGCCGCTACTGGAGGGTCAATGGTACCTTTGCTTTCATTAGGTATTCCGGGTGGAAATGCTGCTGCAATAATGATGTCTGCCTTGGTTATGAAGGGTGTACAAATGGGTCCTTTATTACTTCAAAGACAGCCAGAGTATATGGGTGCGGTATTTGTTTCCATGATATTTACTAATATTGCGATGGTATTTGTTTCATTTGCTGTTGCTAAGGTGTTTAGTAAGATATTAGCAATTCCATATAATGTCTTAGGTACTGTAATTATACTTTTAGCTTGTATTGGAAGCTATGCTCTACAAAACAATACAGGGAATATATTGTTAATGGTAATAGCAGGTATATTCGGATATGCTTATTCTAAATTTGGTTTTAATAATCCCGCGTTAATATTAGGATTAGTACTAGGTGGAATGATTGAATCCAACTTAAGAAGAGCAATAATGATTGAAGAAGGAAATATCGCAGCAGTTTTCTCTAAGCCTATCACAGCAGTTCTAATGTTAGTAAGTATAGTTTCTTTATTATGGCCGGTTATAAAGCCAATGTTTAAGAGGAATAGGGGAAATGCCACAAATTAGTGGGGTAAATAAAACAAAATTAATTATTCCCTTATCCAACTAGATAAGGGAATGATAGATTTAAATCAGCCGGGAGGTATTAAAAACGATGTACAAATTTCTACTTACATTGGCTGTAGGAGTATGTATGGGGTACATCTTCTATAAACTAAAGATACCTGGCGGAATGATGGTAGGTAGTATAGTAGCTGTATCTATATTAAATATCACTACAGGTATGGCATATATGCCCACGTTTGGTAAAACTATGGCTCAGATAATTGCAGGAGCTTTCATAGGTGTAGGAATAGAAAGAAGTGACCTTGAGAGGTTAAAGCTTATATTCAAACCTGCAATAACCCTATTAACAGGTATGCTGATTTTAAATATTGTGTCAGGATTTTTAATATATTTCACTAGTCCAATGGATTTAATCACTTCTTTAATGTGCGCAATACCAGGTGGAATTAGTGATATACCAATTATAGCCGATGAAATGGGTGCTGATTCTTCAAAGGTAGCAGCGATGCAATTTATAAGGCTAGTTTTTGGTATAGGCATATTTCCAACAATGATTGAAAAATTATCAAAATCAAAATTTTTTAAAGATGATGAAGAACTTGAAGTATATAAAAGAGCAGCTACCAGTAGCAATAGCTTTAAAAATTTTTCGGTAACTATATTAGTAGCTACAGTATTTGGAGCGTTGGGAAAACTTAGTGACATACCTTCTGCTGCATTGGTATTTTCAATGGTCAGTATAATAGTATTGAAGCTATCTACAGGTAAAGCAAGTATGCCAAGGTTGATGAGAAGATTTGCACAGGCTTTATCTGGAGCATATATAGGTAGTAGTATTGAATATAGCGAAATTGTTGAAATGAGATATTTATTTATACCGGCAATTTTATTGATATTAGGTTATTTAATTACCTGCATTTTTCTAGGGAGTTTGTTACATAAGAAATATCGTATGCCAATTGATGAATCAATGTTGGCATCAACACCTGCAGGAGCTGCTGATATGGCTTTAATTTCAGCCGATATAGGAATCGAAAGCGCAGATTTAATAGTTTTACAGATAATTAGAATGATAACTGTGGTTTCGATTTTTCCACAATTAATAAGATTGATAGTTTCTATTGCTGAATAATAGGTTTGTAAATACGATATAAGGATAGTTAATATGAATTTAGATCAAATAGATATAAGGAATATCAATTTAAACAAGTCAAATGAAAAATTTGAAGTAGAAGGATTTTTAAAAAAATTTGATTTAATATTGGAAAAAGATGTGGATTATACAATAGCATTATATGATGAGGACAGAATTATTGGAACCGGCTCCTTATCAGGGAATGTACTTAAATGTATTGCGGTGGATTCCAATTATCAGGGATTTGGTTTAACAAACAGGCTTATTACTGTGTTGTTAAACGAGCAATATGATAGGGGAAATAGTCATCTATTTATATTTACCAATCCATCAAATAAGAAATTTTTCTTTGATACAGGATTTTATGAAATTGCAGAAATAGATAGTAAGGTTACACTTCTTGAAAATGACCCTATGGGTATAGAAAAATATATTAATAGATTATTTCTAAGCAGGAAAGATGGAAATGTAATTTCGAGCATTGTAATGAATTGTAATCCTTTTACATATGGACATCAATATCTTATAGAAAATGCTTCAAGGAATAGTGATGTAGTACATCTTTTTGTTGTTTGGGAAGATAAATCCATATTCCCAAACGAAGTAAGATTTAACCTAATTAAGTCTGGGATAAGTCATTTAGAAAATGTGATTTTGCATAAGGGTAGTGACTATATAATTTCCAACTCAACGTTTCCATCATATTTTATAAAAGAAAAAAATTCAATTGTAAATGTCCATGCCCAATTGGATTTGAAGATATTTGGAACCTATATTGCACCACCCCTAGGCATTAATAGAAGATATATAGGCGAAGAACCATTTGACTTGGTGACGAATGAATATAATTCTGTAATGAAGAATTTGTTACCAAATTACGATATTGAAGTTATAGAAATACCTAGAAAAGCATTAGGTGGACAGATTATAAGTGCGTCAAGGGTCAGGGCAGCTATTAAAGAAGGCAAGATAAGTATTTTAGAGGATATGGTACCATCTACTACTTTTGATTATTTGATATCAGATGATGCCAAACCAATTATTGATAAAATCATTGGATAAAATTAAAAGTTAGGAGGTATGATTTTGGAAATTAAAAGATCAGGCATAGCAGGTACTTTGGAATCAAGCGATATAAATATTGCTATAGAACCATCATGTGAAGAAGGTATTGAGATTTTTTTACAAAGTTCAGTTAATAAACAGTTTGGAAGACAAATAAGAAATGTGATTAAAGAAACACTTGAATCAAAGGGAATTAAAAATGCAGTAGTCAAAGCTGTTGACAAGGGAGCGGTGGATTTTGTTATCAAGGCTAGAACTCTCACAGCACTTTATCGAGCAGCAGAATCAACTGAGTTTAATTGGGAGGGTGATATAGATGGTTAAGCTTAGAAGAACAATGATGTATGTTACCGGCAACAATCCTGCCAATATCATAGGGGCACATTTATATGGGTCTGATTCGATTATGTTCGACTTGGAGGATTCTGTTTCAATAAGAGAGAAGGATTCGGCTAGGTTTCTGGTATATAATGCATTGAAAACCCTTGATTTTGGTGAAACTGAAACGGTAGTTAGGGTAAATGGATTAGATACCCCCTTTGGGGGAGCTGACTTAGAGGCTATTGTAAGAGCCTGTCCCGATGTAATAAGGTTGCCAAAAGCAGAAAAGGCAGAAGACGTAAAAGAAATTGAAGCCATAATTGCAGAGATTGAAGGGGAGGCTGGATTGGAAATAGGTAGTACAAAGCTAATGGCTGCTATTGAGAGTCCTCTAGGGGTTATTAACGCTTATGAGATAGCTACTGCTTCAAAGAGACTGATTGGTATTGCAATTGGAGCTGAGGATTTTGTTACAAGTATGAAAACAAATCGTTCTCCTGAAGGAATAGAACTTTTAACTGCAAGGAGTCAAATTCTTATGGCTGCTAGGGCTGCAGGTATTTATGCCCTTGATACTGCTTATACTGACATAAATAACGATGAAGGATTTATTGAGGAAGTCAAATTGATTAAACAGATGGGTTTTGACGGTAAATCAGTTATACATCCAAGACAAATAGAACTTACACATAAAATATATACTCCTTCATCTAAAGAAATTCAACATTCAATACGTGTAATTGATGCTATAAAAGAAGCTGAAAGTAAATCTTCGGGAGTTATAGCCTTAGATGGTAAAATGATAGATGTACCAGTAGTCGATAGGGCCTATAGAGTATTGGAATTAGCAAAAGCAGCTGGTGTATATAAGGAGGGATTTTAATGTCTAAAAATGGTGTTGGCAGGGATATACCCGAATATCTTGAGGGTATAGGTGTATTGAGACCTTATGAAAGTCCTTTTAGCTATGTTCCAGATGGAAGAAAGGTAGGTTCTAAATTAAAAAGACCATTGCCACATGAAAGTAAACTCCTTTCATCTATCGAAGAGGCTGTAAAGGCTACTAAACTTAAAGATGGGATGACCATATCATTTCACCATCATTTTAGAAGTGGTGATTATATTGTAAATATGGTTATGGATGTAATAGCATCCATGGGTATAAAGAATATTAGAATAGCTCCAAGTTCCTTGAGCACATGTCATGGTTCTTTGATTGAACATATTAAAAATGGAGTAATAACTCGAATAGAAAGCAGTGGATTAAGAGAGCCTTTAGGGAGTGCCATATCAGAAGGTATTTTACCAAATCCGGTAATAATAAGACCTCATGGAGGACGAGCCAGAGCAATTGAATCAGGTGAATTAAAAATAGATGTGGCTTTTTTGGGAGTTCCTGCATGTGATGAATATGGTAATGCTAATGGATTTTCCGGGAAATCTGCGTGTGGGTCATTGGGTTATGCCATAGTAGATGCAAAGTATGCAGACCAAGTAGTACTTATTACGGATAACTTGGTAGAGTATCCTTGCTTGCCTGCAAGTATAAATCAAACTCAGGTTGATTATATTGTAAAGGTAGAGGAAATAGGCAATCCAAAAGGCATAGTTTCAGGAGCAATTAAGAGTACTAAAAACCCTAAGGATATTTTAATTGCAGAAAATGCTGTTAAGGCAATTGTTGCATCAGGATATTTTAAAAATGGATTCTCATATCAAACCGGTGCTGCTGGTGCATCTTTAGCAGTGACGGAGTTATTAAAAGAGAAAATGGTTGAAGAAAATATAAAAGGAAGCTTTGGTCTGGGAGGGATTACATCTCAATTAGTTCAGCTTTTGGAAGAAGGGTTACTTGAGGGATTATTTGATACGCAATGCTTCGATTTAGATGCGGTAAATTCTTTGGGGAAAAATCAAAAGCATTTTGAGATAGATGCTAGCTTTTATTCAAATCCTCATAATTCAGGTTGTGCTGTAAACAAACTGGATATTGTAATGCTGGGAGCTTTAGAGATCGATACTGATTTTAACGTCAATGTAATATCAGGTTCTGACGGAATCATTAGTCAAGCAGTAGGAGGACATCCAGATACTGCAGCAGGTTCAAAGATGTCAGTAATATTGGCACCATTAATCAGGGGTAGAATTCCAATAATAGTTGACAAGGTGACTACTGTTGTTACGCCTGGAGAGACCATAGATGTTGTAGTAACGGATTATGGTATAGCAGTTAATCCTAATAGGGAGGATTTAATAGAAAAATTTAAAGCTGCAAATTTGAAACTTTATACCATCAATGAGCTTCAGAAAATAGCTGAAAGTATTACAGGAAAACCTGATAAAATTGAATTTGGTGATAGAATTGTAGGCATAGTTCAGTATAGGGATGGAACAATTATAGATGTTATAAGACAAGTCATTTAAAGGATTGTGATATAATGTATAAGTCAAAAGCTAATATACCAGCAAGCATCAAGGCTTATAAAAAAATTAAAGCTGATATATTGAGTAATAAGCTAAAACCAGGTGTTAAACTGGTTGAGGCAAATTTGGCTGAACAGCTCAATATTAGTAGAACACCTGTAAGGGAAGCATTAAGGCAATTGGATCAGGATGGCTTTGTCATATACACTCCCCAAAGAGGTTCCATAGTAAGTCAAATATCTTTAGAACATGCTCAGGAACTATATGAGGTCAGGGAAGTCTTAGAAGGATTAGCCATTAAATTAATATGTATTAATATCACTGAAGAGGAAATCACTATTTTTAAAGAAATAACCGTAAAGATGGAACAGGCAATTGCCAATAAAGATTATAGTGAACATGTGCTTTTGCATAAGAAATGGACTGAGACCCTGCTATCATTAACAAAGAATAAAACTTTGAAGAATAGCTTGATTGATGTCAATGAAAGTCTTGGTCGTTTTAGAATGATATCCTTATCCAATACCCAGCAAAATCTGGATGCTTTTAACGAGATTAAAGAAATAATGAAAGCAATGGAAAAAACTGATTCAGACGAATGTGAAAGATTGGCACGAATTCATGTAAAAAATGCTTGGATAAGGTTTAATACAAATATGAATTTGATGAAGAACTTAGACTTTATGTAGTATTAGGATTGGAGATGACTTAATGAATGAGATAGATATGGATAAATTTAAGGATATTTTAAATTCGAGAGAAGAAAGAGCTAATAAACAATTTGAACTACTAAAAAAATATCCGAATACATTAATTTCATTTACACTCAATATTCCTGGGATTATTAAAAACTCAAAGCTTTATACACATATACATGAGAATGGAATGAATACACTTGTATCGACTTTAAAATATAAGAATATCAATATATTCAATATTGAAACTTGCAATAAAAAAACTGGAAGTGAAGGATTTATTTCTGTTGATTCTAATCCAGTAGCTATAAAGGAACTTACTGTTGATATAGAAGATAATCACCCATTGGGCAGGGTTTTTGATATAGATGTATTTGATAAAAATCATAATCAAATAAGTAGGAGCAATTTAAATTTAGATTCCAGAAAGTGTTTAATATGCAGTAAAGATGCACAGGTTTGTATGAGAGAAAAAAATCATACATATGAAGAATTAATTAACAAAATAGAAGTTTTAGCTAAAGATTATCTAAATTTATAAGGGGGAAAACTATGGCTACTAAAGTTGGAATTATTAAAGGAAATGGGATAGGACCAGAAATTATGGATGCAACACTTCAGGTAATGGAATCAACAGGGATAGACTTCCAATGGGTTCCAATACTAGTAGGTGATGATGCAATAGAAAAATATGGACACCCCTTACCACAGGAATCAGTTAAAAAGATAAAGGAATTGGGTTTGGTCATTAAAGCTCCATTAGTAGTTGATAAGTTCAAAGGAAAAGTCATTTGCGTACACGACGATGGAAGCGAGCATATTTATCCATCCATAAACAATGCTCTTCGCAGGGAATTGAAGCTGTTTGTATGCCCAAGGCCTATAAGAGGTATTTCAAATATATCCGGTAAATATGAAGATATGGATGTACATATCCTAAGAGAAATTACTGAGGATGTATATAGTGGATTGGAACATAAAATCGGAGATTATGCAGCTGAATGTATAAAGCTTACCACAAGAGAAGCGGCTTTGAGGGTATCACAATTTGCATTTGATTATGCTAGGAAAAATGGTAGAAAAAAGGTTTCTTGCATACACAAAGCCAATGCATTAAGTATTACCGATGGTCTCTTTTTATCTTGTTTCAGGGAAGTAGCTGAGAAAAATAAAGATATTTTATCAGATGATTATATGGTTGATGCAACTGCCTTTTATTTAGTTAAAAATCCGCAAATGTTTGATGTCATAGTTACAGCAAATCAATACGGAGATATTCTATCGGATTTAACTGCTGGATTAGCTGGAAGTTTGGGACTGGCGCCGGGAGCAAATATTGGGAAGAACATTGCTGTTGTTGAAGCATCTCACGGTGCTGCCCCTGATATAGCAGGAAAAGGAATTGCAAACCCAGTAGCATTGATTTTGTCAGGTGCTTTATTGTTAAGGCATATGGGAAATCTAAATGAAGCAGCAATGATTGAGGACTCCGTACGGGAGGTTCTTTCAGAAAGAAAGATATTGACTCCAGACTTAGGTGGAACAGCTTCTACTATGAGTCTTGCTAAGACAATTGCAAATAGGATCGAAGAAAAGAGAGGGTATATTTAAACTAGTGGATATGAACCAGAAATTTATTCTGGTTCATATCCACTAGTTATATTCATGTAACTCAAATCATCAAAAGTAATACATAAGAGTTTCCCAATTTGCTATTATTTTTTTAATATAGAATGTAGAGGAACAAAATGATAATATATTATCATAAGGATAAATAGAATAAAAAAATAAAGGAGGCAGTTGCAATGGCTAAAAAATATATACCGGAACCATTTAGAATAAAAATGGTTGAAACTATTAAAGTACTTACTCGTGAGGAAAGAGAACAAAAAATCAAAGAGGCTAATTATAATCTTTTTAGTCTCAAGGGGGAAGACGTTTACATTGATCTATTAACAGATTCCGGAACCAATGCCATGAGTGATGTTCAATGGGCAGGAGTTATGAGAGGCGATGAGGCATATGCAGGTGGCAGAAGCTATTTTAGATTAGTAGATTCTGGACAAGATATATTTGGATATGAATATATTCAACCTGTACATCAAGGCAGAGCAGCAGAAAAGGTTTTATTCAATTTATTAATAGGGCCAGGGAAATTTGCCATTTCAAACATGTTCTTTGACACAACTAGAGCCCATGTAGAACTTGCAGGGGCACGAGCAATTGATTGTGTAGTAAAAGAAGCATTAGATCCATCATTAAGAGCACCTTTTAAAGGGAATATGGATGTTGAGAAATTAGAACGTTTAATAGATGAACATGGTGAGGATAATGTTGGGTTAGTTGTAATGACCATAACAAATAATTCAGCAGGCGGGCAGCCTGTCTCTGTTAAAAACATGAGAGAAGTTTCAGCAATTTGTAAAAAATACGGTATTCCATTATGTATAGATGCTGCAAGATTTGCTGAGAATGCTTTTTTTGTTAAACGAGATGAAGAAGGATTCAAAAATTCCTCAATTAAAGATATAACTAGAGAAATGTTCAGTTATGCAGATATGTTCACTATGAGTGCAAAAAAGGATGCAATTGTAAATATGGGTGGACTTATTGGTATTAAAGACAATAAGGATTTATACCAAAGAGTAAAAGAAAATTGTATTTCCTTTGAGGGATTTATTACCTATGGTGGACTTTCTGGAAGGGATCTGGAGGCACTTGCTATTGGACTATATGAAGGGTTGGATGAACAATATCTAGAATATAGAAATGGTCAAATGGAATACCTAGCAAGTATATTGGATGATGAAGGAATTGCATATCAATCGCCTGTGGGTGGTCATGGATTGTTTATAGATGCCAAAGCTTTGTTACCACATATTCCATATTATGAATTCCCTGGGCAAGCATTGGGAATAGAATTGTATAAAGAGGCTGGTATCAGAGCGTGTGATATAGGTTCATACATGCTAGGTAATGATCCGGATACTGGGAAACAACTAGAATCAGACTTTGAATTTACCAGACTTGCAATTCCAAGAAGAGTTTATACACAAGCACACTTTGATATAATGGCAGAAGCCTTAATTGCAATTAAGAAGAGAGCAAGTGAAGTTCCTGGATATAGAATAACATGGGAACCTCATGTATTAAGACATTTCACAGCTACACTTGAACCAATAGAAAAATAAGATATAGTGTATTGAAAGATTCAAAATGTTAAATTATTCAAATTTGTAAAGGGGAAAACTATGACTACCAAAATTGGAATTGCTAAAGGAAATGATAAAGGACCGGTAATTATGGGTGCAACACTACAAAATATGAAATTATCTTATCCAGTTTCAGTACCAGACCATAATGTTCAAGTATCGGCATTTACAGGTGATTTAGAAGAGAATTTTAGAGCCATAAGTGAATTAGGGTATACTGGAATAGAGCTATTGGTACGTGAACCAAAGAAAGTTTCGACAAAAGTTGTTAGTTCATTATTAGACAAATATAATTTGGAGATATCTGCCATTGGAACAAGTCCGATGCAGATTCAAGATAAATTGTTTTTATTACATGAGGATTCGGAGAATAGAGAAGAAGCATTGAAAAGATGTAAAGATTTAATTGGACTTGCAGCATATTTTCAAGTACCGGCACTGGTGGGAAAATATCGAGGAAATATTAGTGAAAATATACATTGTACCAAAGACGCATTAAATAGGATATTTTATAAGATATGCGAATATGCAGCTAAATTTAATATAAATATATTGATGGAGCCTCAAAATATGAACAATATAAATAATTTGAATACAGTAAGTGAATCTTTGGAATGGATTGATGAATTAAAGTTACAAAACCTGGGACTATTGTTGGATACTTATCACATGGGATATACAGAGGATTCAATAATAGATAGTATTATTAAGGCAAAAGATAAAATAGGATTTATTCATATGGCTGATACTGATAGAATGGTACCTGGATTTGGAACATTGCCAATAAGAGATATATTATGCACATTAGAAGCTATTAAATATAAAGGATATATTTCAATGGAAATCAAACAAATACCGGATAGTTTAACGGTAGCTAAGCTATCATATGAAGCTTTACAATATATTACACATATTTAATCCAACCCAATCATGGGTATAAGTAAATATATTTAAAGAAGGGATGGATAAAATATGAAAAAGGTTTCATTGGTAAATGTTACTTTAAATGCAGCAAATCCAATGACAAAATATTTACTCACTAAAGATCCTGAAATTCACGTAATGAATTATTTAGATAGTTCATTAATGGATAATGTTAGGCGAGATGGTAAAATCACTGATGAAAGTATGGGCAGAATATTAGCAATGCTTACTAAGGCATGTGTTGATGGTTCAGATGGGATTATATTGACCTGCACAGTTTTTTCGCCCTATGTAAATATATTTCGCAAAATATTTTCCATACCAATTGTAAGTCCAGATACGGCTATGTTGGAAAAGGCTGCTAAAAAGGGTGGAAAAACTGCAATATTATGTACATTCCCTGCTACGGTAGATTCATCACTACAACTTTATAATGGATTTTTAGAACAGTCAGGAGTAGAAGCACAAGTTGTAACATATTTATTGGAAGATGCTTATATTGCCGCACAAAAACAGAATATGGATGAACATAATAGAATTATTCAGAAAAAAGTAAAGGAAATAGAAGCAAATTATGATACAGTGGTGCTTGCACAAATATCAATGGCTGGTGCTGCAAATGGATTGGAGAACTGTAAGGCAGAGGTGTTAACAAGCCCTGCTTCAGCATATTACTCTTTAGTTGAGCAGATGAAATTAGGTGAGAAGAAGTGAAATTAGAAGAAAAGAGAATTCTATTTGGTTGTGTGGCAGACGATTTTACTGGTGCAAGTGATGCAGCTTCATTTTTGGTGGATAGGGGAATCAATACAGTTTTATTAAATGGAATACCCAATTTGGATTTTACACTTGATAGCTCAGTAAAAGCCATAGTAATAGCACTGCAGATAAGAACATCCCAGGTAAATGAGGCAACAAGCAAAGCATTGCGGGCATTTGATTTCCTAAAGCAATTGGGTGCTAGGCAAATATATTTTAAATATTGTTCTACCTTTGATTCCACGAGGGAAGGGAATATTGGACCTATTATCGATAGAATTCTAGAAAAATATGATATACCATATACAATTCTTTGCCCATCGATGATTGCAAATGGAAGAGTTGTTAGAGATGGGGAATTATATGTTAAGGGGATTCCACTAAATGAAAGTCATATGAAGAATCATCCCTTAACCCCTATGTTGGAATCAGATATTGCAAAATTGATGGAGCCTCAGGGAAAATATCCAAGTTTAAAGATTAATGCATTGACTTTAGAAAAGTCAAATGATGAAATAGAAGAAATCATTAATGATTTTCACATAAAACACAAAAGATTTTATATCATACCTGATTACTTTCTAGAAGAGCATGGGGAAAGGATAGTTGAACTATTTGGAGATTTACCCTTTTTAACTGGAGGTTCAGGGTTAGTGAATCATTTGGGGATGAAGTTTCTTATGGACATTCCAAAAGATGAAATCAATATACCTATAAAAGGAATTGCTGGAAGAGGTTTGATTTTGGCGGGAAGTTGTTCAACAGCAACTTTAGCGCAAATAAAAAATTATCAGGATACAAATCAATTATCATATAAAATATATCCTAAGAGACTATTGTCAGGGGAGCAAAGTGTAGATACTATTTGGGATTTTATTATAGAAAACGAAGGAAAAAATATTTTGATATATAGTTCAGATATTCCTGAAAAAGTAAGAAAAGCACAAACCTTTGGGCGCGAAATCATTTCTAATTTAATAGAAAAGACTATGGCTGAAATCTCAGCAAGGGCGGTTAAATATGGTATTAGAAAGATAATTGTAGCTGGCGGTGAAACATCGGGGGTTGTAACTAAAGCACTTGGATTTACGTCATATAGGATAGGGCAAAGTATTGCCCCTGGAGTGCCTATAATGATACCTCTAGAGGATGAATCTATAAGATTAGTATTAAAATCCGGCAATTTTGGACAAGAAGATTTTTTTCAAAGAACTCTAAATATTTTGGAATAATGTTGAACTAACCTCTTCTTTTTTGCATATTACTAAATAACGAAATGAGGTGATATTGATGGATTGCAGAGAACTTGTTTATATATTAAAAGTAGCTGATTGTCAAAGCATAACAAAGGCAGCAAATGAATTATACATTTCACAGCCATCACTTAGCCATTTTATATTAAAAGTCGAAGAAAAGATGGGGGTGAAATTATTTGACAGGTCTACAAACCCTATTTCCCTTACGTATGCAGGAGAAAAATATGTGGATACAGCTAGACAAATGCTTAGATTAAATGAGAACTTACTAAGGGAATTTAGGGATATTTCACAAGGGAAGAAGGGTAGAATTAAAATAGGCATTCCTAAAGAGCGTGCAGCATATATGCTACCACTAATATTACCTGAGTTTTACAACTTATATCCAGGTATTGAAGTCAAGGTTTATGAAGCAAGGACTATGCTTCTGATTGATAGTGTAGTTAAAGGGCATACAGATTTTCTTATAATTCCTGATACTGTTGATGAGAAAATATTAGACACATATTTTATATATGAAGAAGAATTAGTTTTAATTTGTAAAGAGGATTTATTGAAGAGGGCCGAATGTAGGATAGGTTCACGTAACCAGGTGGATATTGAATCCATACGAAAATTACCTTTGTTTGTCCTGAATAAAGGGCATGCAGTGAGGATAACTGTAGATAAACTTTTTAAAAAACATAAGATTATTCCTAATATAGCAATGGAATTATCAAGTAATCTTACTGCATGCAGGCTTGCTGCTGAGGGCTTAGGTGCTGCTATAGTACCTAAATTAACAGTTCGTTTGGCCCAAAATGTAGATAAGAATGATATTTACTCCTTTGCAGATAATCCAATTTCATGGAAGGTAGTCGCTGCTTACAGAAGGGATTCTTATATAGGTGAAATAGAAAAAGATTTTTTTGAAATAGCAAAGAAGGTATTATCCTAAGAATAAAACTTCGATTTCTAATTAAATAGAAGTCGAAGTTTATTTTGTTTGTACATATAACCATTTATCTATGCGACATATATATAAAATGGTATTTTACTTATGACTGTTAATGAAATAAGATAGAGTTGTAGAGAGCTGAATATTCAGAAATAATAATATTTTATAAAGGAGGAATAAAGCTTTTAAGTTCTACTTATTAAAAATTTAATTATATAAGGAGGGTTTTTAATGTCTGAATCAACATTAGAAAAAGACCAGGAGAGCTTATTTAAAAGAAAGTTATACGGAATGCCAATTTGGATGTTAGCAATTATTGTAGGGATTATTTACATTGCAACTCTTACAGAACAATTACCTTCTGATGACATGCTTAGTATAGTAAGCATAATGTTTGCTATAGGAATTGTACTTTATGAAGTTGGAGAACGTATTCCTATATGGAAGGATTATCTTGGCGGAGGATCCTTATTAGCTTTCTTAGGAGGGGCAGCTTTAGAGTATTTTGAAATTCTTCCGCTTCAGTATTCCGAAGGCATTACTTTTTTCTATGATGAATATGGATTTCAAACAATATTTATTTCATTATTAATAGTATCCGCCGTATTAGGAGTAAATAGAAAGCAATTAATTAAAGCCTTTGGTGGATACATACCAGCAATTTTGGGAGGCATAATTGCAGCAGCAATCTTTGGATTAATAGGTGGATTTTTAATGGGATATGACATAAAGTCAATATTGACTTTATATGTACTTCCTATAATGGGCGGAGGAAACGGTGCAGGAGCTATTCCTTTAAGTGAAATGTGGGAAGCCACGACCGGTCAGAGTAAGGATGCATACTATTCGCAAGCAATAGCTATATTAACACTTGCTAATAACTTTGCTATATTAGCAGCAGTTGCATTGAATACAATAGGACAAAAATATCCAAAACTTACTGGAAACGGAGAATTGCTTAAAAATGCGGAAAAGTACTTAATGGAAGAAGATAAGGTTAAGAAAGAGAAGAAAGAAACGACACAATATGATATGGCAGCGGGACTTCTTTTAACAGGCTGCATATATGCTATATCAAGATTATTTTCTAAATCAATATTACCTGCAATTGGGCCTGTGTCACTTCATATGTATGCTTACATGGTAATATTTAGTGCATTAGCAAATATAACTAATGTAATTCCAGATTCGATGAAACAAGGAGCTAAGAAACTTTCTAATTTCTTTACTAAACCCCTTATGGGAATGTGTATGGTAGGTATAGGTATTGCATTTACAGACTTAGGAGAATTAGTGGCAGTACTTAATGTTCAAACCCTAGTAGTATGTGCCTTTGTAGTAGCTGGAGCAGTAATCGGTGCTGGATTAGTTGGACAATTATTTGGATTCTATTTTGTGGAATCTGCTATAACTGCCGGACTTTGTATGGCTAATCGTGGAGGAAGTGGAGACTTACAAGTATTGGGAGCTAGTAAGAGAATGCAGCTTATGTCTTATGCACAAATATCTTCGAGAATAGGTGGCGCAATAATACTGTTAATAGGTAGTGTAGTATTCAGCTTCTTTGCCTAGTATTACATAAGCTGGGGCGCAATCCCCAGCTTTAATAAATACTCAAAATTGATGGAGGGACGATATGGATAAAAAAATAGGTTTTAGAGTTATAGAAGATATAGAAAGACCCAGTAAGGAACTTTTAGATAGAATTAAAGAGTTTAGTACACCAGAGCTTTGTGATGGAACAATAGTATATAATGCGATGGATTATCATATAAAGCCAATGGTTACAAAACAAAAAATTTGTGGACCAGCTGTTACAGTTAAGTTATCAATGGGAGACAGCCTAATGGTAACAAAAGCAGTGGATGTTGCAAAGCCAGGAGATGTAATAGTAATCGATGGCAGAGGTAGTGGCAACAATGCCCTATGGGGGGATCACAGAAGCCTTTCCTGTAAGGTAAAGGGAATAGAAGGAGTAGTTATGGATGGTGCATTTAGAGATTTAGAGGAAAATGAAAAGATTGGTTTTCCAATATATGCTAAGGCTATAACCTGTGGATCCAGTTCAAAGAATACTAATGGAGAGATAAATGTTCCGATTTCCTGTGGTGGAGTTACAGTTAATCCAGGGGATATAATAGTTGGAGACGTTAATGGAGTTTGTGTTGTACCAGCAGAATATGCAGAAGAGATTATGGCAAATGCTCAGAAGAAAATTGATGGTTTGAAAGCTGTGAAAAAGGAAATCATTGAACAAGGCAAGGTTTTACCTGACAATTATGCAGCAAATTTAAAAAAGCTTGGATATTAATAAAAAAATAATATAACTTTGAAAATAATGATTAATCTATATAAATAGGAGGCTTTAAAATATGGCGCTTAATTTAACGCAGAAATTGATACAAAGCCATTTAGTATCTGGGAACATGACTCCAGGTGAGGAAATATATATAAATGTTGATCAAACATTAACTCATGATATCACAGCTGTAATGGCATATCTTGCCTTTGAAGCTCTTGATATACCAAAGGTTAAGACAGAAACATCAGTAAGCTATGTGGATCATAATTTACTTCAAGTCGATAGTAAGGGACCAGATGATCACTTATATTTACAAAGCGTTGCTAAGAAATATGGTCTATATTTCTCCAGACCAGGTAATGGAATATGTCATATGATTCATTATTTCAGATTTGGAAAACCTGGCAAGAGTTTATTAGGGACAGATAGTCATACGCCAACAGGAGGGGCTATAGGTATGTTAGCCATAGGAGCCGGTGGTATGGATGTGGCTACTGCAATGGCTGGGTTGCCTTTAAGATTGAGGATGCCTAAAGTCGTAAAGGTTGAATTAAAAGGAAAGTTGAGTCCTCAATGTTCTTCTAAAGATGTAATTTTAGAAATGCTGCGACGTCTATCAGTGAAAGGCGGAGTAGGCAAGATATTTGAATATGTTGGTGAAGGAATCAAGACTTTAACGGTAGCACAACGCAGCACTATTACGAATATGGGAGCAGAGCTTGGTGCAACTACTTCAATATTCCCTAGCGATGAAGAAGTAAAAAGATTCTTAAAAGCACAAGGTAGAGAGTCTGATTACATAGAGCTTCTGCCTGACGAAGATTGTAGCTACGATGAATATATGGAAATTAATTTAAGTGAACTAGAACCAATGGTAGCATGTCCTGATATGCCTGATAAAGTAAAGTTAGTTAAGGAAATGAAGGATGTAAAGGTTGACCAGGTCTTCATTGGAAGCTGTACTAATGGGTCATATAGTGATATAAAGAAAGCTGCAGAAGTTCTGGATGGTCATACAGTAAATGAAAATGTATCACTTACAGTTTCTGTAGGTACAAAACAAATACTACAAATGCTAATGGAAGATGGAACTATATCGAAACTTTTATCATCAGGTGCAAGATTATTGGAGTGTGCTTGTGGACCATGTACAGGCATTGGTCAGGCTGCTCCTACAAATGGTATTTCAGTTAGAACTTCCAATAGAAACTTTAAGGGGAGAGGTGGTACTCCTGATGCTAAGCTATATTTAGTTAGTCCTGAAGTTGCAGCTGCAACAGCTATCAGAGGATATTTAACAGAGCCTTCTGAAGTATGTGATATAAATAAGCTGGCTGGGATTACAGAACCAGAGGAATATATAATAGATGATAAGATGCTGATTAAACCTATAGAGGGAGATACATCTGATGTTGAAATAATAAGAGGACCAAATATCAAACCATTGCCTATTCCTGACCAAATAGGAGAAACATTGGAAGCTCCAATATCCTTAAAAACGATAGATAATATTTCAACGGATGATATTACACCAGCAAGTGCTAATTTCTCAGCTATGAGATCAAATATACCTATGATATCAGAATTTGCTTTCTCCAGGTACGACAAGGACTTTGTAGCTAGAGCAAAAGAATATGGTAATAGCATAATAATTGGTGGAGAGAACTATGGACAGGGATCTAGTAGGGAGCATGCAGCAATTTGTCCTATGTATTTAGGAGTTAAGGCAGTTATTGCAAAATCAATGGCAAGAATACACAAGAACAATCTTATTAACCACGGTGTTCTTCCGTTAATATTCGAAAATAAGAAGGATTACGATGGCTTAGAACAAGGTGATGTATTAGAAATAAACAACTGTCATGAGGATATTAGAAATAGAAAGGTTACTGTATATAATAAGACAAAGGGAACATCCTTTTCATGCTTAGTAGATTTATCTGATGATGAGGTGGAAATCATATTAGCTGGAGGACAATTAAGATTTATCAAAAATCAAATGGTAAATGCCTAAAAGACAAGGGCATTTATGATTAGACTAACAAATATAGAAAGAATGCTTGATTTTTATCGAGCATTTCTTTCACATTATACGAGGAGTGAAAAATATGGGATTAACTCTAAGTGAAAAGTTAATAAAAGCATCATTAGTGGAAGGCGAATTAGTAAGAGGAAGCAGAATAGGAATTAAACCAAATCAGTCATTATCACATGATTTAAACTCTATTATGACATATTTAGCACTAGAGGCAGCTGGTCTGGAAAGAATCAAAATTGATTTGGCAGTACAATATATAGATCATAATATGATTCAGGCAGATTTTAAAAATGATGATGACCATAGATACATACAGGACATCACATCAAAGCTAGGAATTATAACATCAAAACCAGGCAGTGGGATATGCCATCAACTACATCTTGAGCATTGGGCAAGACCGGGTCATTCACTGATAGGTGGAGATTCACATACCGTAGCTGCCGGAGGAATTGGAATGTTATCTATAGGCGTTGGAGGCTTTGACAGTGCTATGGCAATGGCCGGCAAGACATTTTACTTTACAATGCCTAAGATAGTGAATATAAAATTAGTAGGTAGACTTCAAAATTTTGTTTCTGCTAAAAATATAATACTTGAAGTTCTTCGACGTATTGGTGTTAAGGGTGGAGTAGGCAAGATCCTTGAATATACAGGCCCTGGAGTTGCTACTCTTAATGTCGCAGAAAGATCTACTATAACTAATATGGGTCAGGAAACGGGAGCTACAACATCAGTATTTCCAAGCGACGAAAATACAAGAAAGTGGCTTAAGGCATATGGTAGAGAAGAGCAATATATTGAATTAGAAGCAGATGATGATGCTGTTTATGATGAAATAATAGAGATAAATTTAACTGAGCTAGAACCACTAATTGCATTGCCTCATCTTCCGGATAATGTAGTATTAGTGAGGGAGGCAGCGGGACTAAAAATAGATCAGGTAATGATAGGAAGCTGTACAAACACAGCACTAAATGATGTTCTTTCAGTAGCACATATATTTGATGGGAAAACGGTGAATAAGGATGTTGACTGTGGACTATATCCTTCAACTAGAACAGTTATAAGAGAGAGTATCAAAAGAGGAGCTTATGAAAAAATTTTAGCAGCTGGTGTAAGAATGTTTGAACCAATATGTGGAGGCTGTAACGGATGTGGTTTTGCTCCACCTACAGATGGTGTTTCCTTAAGGACTACACCTAGAAATTTCTTAGGCAGAAGCGGAACAAAATCAGCAAAAGTATATCTATGTGCACCAGAGACAGCAGCTGCATCTGCTATTACTGGAGTAATTACAGATCCAAGAGATTTAAAATTAGAACCTTTTAAATACGAATTACCTGAGAAGTTTGTAGATGATAAAGATATATTTGTAATGCCTTCTGAACATCCGGAAGATATTGTGATCAGAAGGGGTCCAAATATAAGACCTATTCCTAAAATGAATCCTATGGATGATTTGATTCAAGGAGAAGTACTACTAAAATTAGGTAACGATGTATCTACAGACCATATTTGCCCTGCTGGAGCAAATTATCTACCTATAAGGTCAAATATACCTGA